>JAAYYJ010000191.1 GCA_012515455.1 Oligosphaeraceae bacterium | reverse complement strand
GCACCGCAGTCGCCGGCAATACCGTCGTATTCGGGAATCAGATTCCCGTCCGGACCTTGAATCGCCGACATGATCTTTTTGGCCCCGAAATTCGGCGTGTAACGGCAGACTACATGCTTGGGCAATTGCTCGACCAGATCAGTGGCATTCAGCCCCTGAGCCCACTCCGGCAGCGGAACCGGACGGCTGTCGTAGACCTGCTTGGAAGGCTTGACCCGCCCGGCAGAGCCGGAGGCAGTGCGGTTGTTGACGCCTGCAGCTGGCGCAGGCGCTTTCTTGCCGAAGAACGACAAGATGGAATCCATTAATGACATGCTTTTTCCCTTATCAAAGAGTTGACCACGCTGCATTCCTGTCCAAGAGGAATTTCTGCAGCCAGCACAATTATGCCAGCTTCCCGGTGCATTAATCATTTGCAAACTGCCAGGGATTGCCGTAACCGAAAATGATACGCCCGGCAATTAAATTCCGCAACTGTTGCGTTTTATAGGCAATGACCATCGGCGGACATCACCGCAATACCGATATTGGCTGCCACAGCCGATAAAAACAATCGGACCAGCACAACCGCCGTCAGCAGCAAACAGCGCCGGAAGGGAAGGCAGCAAAACAGCCGCTGCGCACAAGTCCCTGCCGTAAATACCCGCCCTGGACGCTTGGACAAAGACCCAAACCGGAGCAAGCTAGACCATCCGGATAATATAAATACATTTTTCCAGATTGCCAGTTTGGACCGGCAATGTTGTATTTTTTACCCCGCCTGCAGCGCCGAATTGCCGCAGACGCGGCGTTAGAAGGCCGGCCAGCTCCGCAGCTGCCCTCCCGGTCCAGCCGCCGCAATCCGACGAACATAGCAATGTGTCCCGGCGGTATTATCGCGGTTTGGGGCCAGATTTTTTGCTTCCCGACTGGAAAAAGGCGAAAATTGGCGTATATTAAAGCTCACAACTTAAAAAGGCGTGGTAGCCAAGTGGTAAGGCAGAGGTCTGCAAAACCTCCATTCACCGGTCCGAATCCGGTCCACGCCTCCAATTTTATCGCCGGTGTTGTGCCGGGCAGAGTCGGCAGTCGTCCCGCGGTGTCGCGGGTCTTTTCGCCTTATTGGCGGCCGTTATTGTTTTGCATGCAGACACGGGTTGCTTTTTTGCTCCATGGCCAGTAAAAATCAAATGCTAGAGTTCGATTCTGACGAGGTACTTCTGGATAAGAAGGCCAAGCGGCGCTTGAAATCGAGGGAGCAAAAACTCCAGCAGCAGCAACAGCAGCAACAGCAGCAGCAACAACAGCAGCAGCAGCAGTCAGAGCCGCTGCAGGAGTCCCCCCAGGATGACACCATGAGCCGAGTGGCGTTGTTGTGCCAGGAACTGCGCTGGCGGGAGGCCACCCTGCTGTGTCAGGCGGCGATTAAAAAAGCCCACGCGGACGGAAAAGAAGAATTGGCGATGGGGCTGGCGATGGCCTATCAGAAAGTCGAACGCTCATTGCGCCGGCAAATGACGGCTGCATTTGTCGTCGCGGCAAAAGAAATGTTGAAGAAGGAGTACCTCCTGGATGTTGGGCAATAACGAGAAAATCCAGGGCATCAACCCCGGCGAGGTATTTGCCAGAATGCTGGGCGAGCTGCCGTGGGCCAGACTGAAAGCTTATGTGCAGGCCAATGCCCCGTTGCTGAAACTCTGCACCTCCGGCGGCTACCGTCTGGAACCGCAGAGGCGGGAACGGGCGGAAAAACTGATCTTCCGCGAAGCCGAAAAAAATGATTTTTCGGAAGTAATCTGCAATGGCGTATTCGCATCCTGGTATCCGGTGCATCAGTCCCTGCATCAGAGTCTCGAAGATTATTTTCATTCCGAACAATACAAGGACTGGCGCACTGCACAGAGTCTGTCCGAGGATGATTACGTCCTGACCGATGAAAAATTCGGCGAGTTTTTCCAGATTGCCGATCTGCAGGCATGGAAGATTCTCCTGTGTTTCAGCCCTCTTAAATTCACCCCCGAACAAGCGGGGAAGATTCTGGATCAGCAGCAGGGCAACAGCGAGCTGCTGGAGAAGATTGCCGCCTTAGAGCTCGAGTTAAGTGAGTTGCGCCGCAAGGCCGTTCAGGAAGACAGCGAGCTCGAGCGCCTGCGTAACAAGGCCAAGGCCGATGCGAGTGAGATTCAGGAGTTGAAGAAATCCGCCCGGCAGCAGAAGACTGAGATTGATAGCCTGCAGAGGAAATTCGAAGGCTCGCAGGCGGAGATCAAGCGCCTGAATCAGCGTCTCCTGGAAAGCGACCAGAGTATGCAGGCGCGGGAGGCAGTCCTGAAAGACGGGTTGAACCGCGACATCCTGCG
>JAAYYJ010000190.1 GCA_012515455.1 Oligosphaeraceae bacterium | reverse complement strand
CACCTGGGTCGTCAAATGTTCCTACGACGGGCAGGACCTGATGCCCAAGCTGCGGGAGTTCGTGCACCAGAAGGCGGTCGAGGAATATACTGTCCGCCCCAATGCCAAAGCCAAGCCGCGCCTGAATTTCAATTATGCCGAGCAGCTGATGGACATCTATGGCGCATATCCGACTGCACCCAGCCATACCAAAGAGTACGTGCCCTTTTTTCAAGGCTATGGTGTGTCGCCGGTGATCCCGGAGCCGCTGACCACCTTCGATGCTTTCAACCGGGCCGAGGAAATGGCCGCCGCCTGGCAGAAGACCACGGAACTGGCCGATGGCAAGCTGCCGATGGCCGAATTCTTCCAGCATGGCCATGGTGATCACGCCACGGACATCATCGAATCCATGTGGGGAAATCTGGGCAAACAGTTCTATATCAACTGCCCGAACCACAACGCGGTAGACAATCTTCCCCCGGACGCGTTCCTGGAACTGCTCTGCGATTTGGACCTGAACGGTCCGCGCCCGCGGCCGGTCGGCGCACTGCCGCGCGGCATTCTCGGCTTGACCCAGCAGGTCCTCGACACCCATGAGCTGACTGCCCAGGCCGCGGTGACCTGCGACCGGCAGGTGCTGCTGCGGGCCATGATGACCGACCCGCTGGTGAACAATATTGGCGACGCCAAGAATATCATCGCGGAACTGCTGGAGGGCGAACGCGAGCATCTGCCTCAGGCCTGGTTCAACTGACCCCCGGCAAAGACAGTACATGCACTGCTTGCTCAAGACGTTGAGTTCAATATCATTCTGAAATTCCGGGCCAAAATCATCCCGCGAGGTCAGGCATGGACAAATTGACGAAGATTGGTGAGGTCGCAGCGGTGCCCTCGACTGCGGTGCAGACCTCGAAAATCGGCATTGGTTTTGAGAAGCTCGACCGCGGGGTGTTCGACCCCGGCAAGGCCTACGACAAAGTCGCGGCCATCGGCGTGAAGTGGATTCGGCTGCAATCCGGCTGGGCACGGACCGAAAAAAGCAAAGGCGTCTATGATTTCGCCTGGCTGGATGACATTGTGGACAACCTCTGCCGGCGCGGTCTGCAGCCTTGGCTTTGCCTCTGTTATGGCAACGGCCTCTACGATGAGGAGGCCGCGAAAGTCTTTGGCGCCGTGGGGTGTCCCCCCATCAAGACCGCCGAGCAGAAGCAGGCGTGGCACAACTACGTCGCTGCCGTCACTAAACGCTACCAGGGGCGCATCAGCTGGTACGAAGTGTGGAATGAACCCGACGGCAAGTGGTGCTGGAAGCACGGCGTCAATGGCACGGAATACGGCGAGTTCGTCAAAGCTACGGCAGCGGCCATCAAAGCCGGCGATCCCAACGCCAAAGTAATTGGCGGATCGATGTGCCTGTCGGGGCTGGGCTGGCTCAATGACGTCCTGCAGACCGGCGCCGGCAAATGCATGGACGCCTTGACCTACCATAGCTACAGCCCGGATGAAGCCGGCGGGTTCGAACGCGTGCGCAGCCTCCGGGCCGTCTGTCACGCTTTCAATCCGCGTATGGAGATCATCCAGGGTGAAACCGGCACGCAGTCCCGCGCTGACGGCGCTGGCGCGTTGCGCGGCGGCGCCTGGACGCCCCAGAAGCAAGCCAAGTTCCTCGCGCGCCACACCCTGGCGGATCTGTTTGCCGACGTCATGTTCTCGTCGTACTTCTCCTGCATGGACATGATCGAGGCCCTGAATGGCGTGGTTGGCGACAAGTCCACTTACTTAGACTACGGGTACTTCGGCGTCCTTGGCGCGGATTTTGACGACAATGGTATTGCCACCGGCGAGTACACACCGAAGCCGTCGTACCGGGCCTTGCAGACCATCGCCGCGCTCTTCCGGGAGGACGTCACCCTGGCTGAGCTGCCGCTGCAATTCAGCGCAGGAAAGATCAGCCCGCGTCTATTGCGTGGCGACGACTCGTTCAAGGACTTGCTGTATCGCGGCTTCCGCAAGAGCAATGGCTCGGCTGGTCTGGTGTACTGGCGGTCCACCGAACTGCTGACTACCAGCTACGAATCGACCGTGTCACTGGAAGCGGTGCAGCTCCCGGAACAGGTCCGCCTGGTCGATCTGGTTGACGGCTCCATCTACGCGCTGCCGCCGGAAATGGTTGAGGATAACGGCTGTGGCCTGCGCAGTTTCTTGCATCTGCCCCTGCGCGATTATCCATTGCTGCTCGCTTTCGGCAATTTCATCTGAGCACTGGCTGGTGAATGCCATGCCTGCCCCAGGGATGCAGATAAAAAAATAAGCCGCTTAATGCCTTAGCATCAAGCGGCTTGGTAATTGGAGCGGGTGATGGGAATCGAACCCACATAGTCGGCTTGGAAGGCCGAAGCATTACCACTATGCTACACCCGCAGAAGTATAACCTGCAGACTGCGTTACTATAATCTCTGAAAGGGCAGATTCAACTATGGACGCGGAAAAATCAGCGTTTTTTTTGCCTCTTCACTGCCAGCTGCGCCAGCATGACGCCAGCGGCTTCCCCCCCGGGCTGCTGCAGCTCAATTACCAGAGTCCGGCGGATGGCCTCGCGGACTGGGCCATGCTGCTGCCCCCCGGCCGGGAGGTCAGCCGCTGGCTAGTGGTGATCCATGGTCATGGCAGCAAGGGCAATCAACTCTATCTGCGCCCGGATATCCGCAAGCATTGGCTGCCACATTTCCTGGCCTCCGGGTACGGCATCCTGACCCCAAATCTGCGCGGCAATGCCTGGATGAGTCCAGCCGCGGTGCAGGATCTGGATGCGCTGCTTAATTTCCTGCGTCAGGAATTCTCTGCCTGGCAGTTCTTTTTTATCTCCGGCTCCATGGGTGCGACCAGCAATCTGATTTACGCCGCCCTTCGTCCCAGCAATGTCGCCGGCGTGGTTGCCCGGGGGGCGGTTACCGACCTGGCTGTATAT
The DNA here is from genome assembly GCA_012515455.1 of Oligosphaeraceae bacterium. GTDB lineage: Bacteria > Verrucomicrobiota > Lentisphaeria > Oligosphaerales > Oligosphaeraceae > JAAZIZ01. Next base: position 8,156 of record JAAYYJ010000190.1, on the reverse strand, counting down.
CACGCCTTCTGCCGTCTGGGTGCGGATGCGCCCGCTCCGCCCGGACTGCCAGAGGGATCTCTGCGCCGCACCGCAGCCATTCGCGCCGAGATTGCGGACAGCCTGGAGCAGCACTACGGCGGCACGCCGGCGACCCAGGCCTCCCTGTACCGCGCCCATTCGCCGCTCTTCCACCCTGCAGCCCTGCATAAGAAGCCCATCTATCTCATTCACGGCACGGCTGACGAACTGATGCCGGTCAGCCAGTCCCGCCGCTTTGCCGGGGTCATGGCTGAAGAGGAGAATTTCACCTACTGTGAGATTCCCGCCGGAAATCATGACTCGCCCTTGATGTTTGGCTTGACAGAACAGACTCCAGAGGTTATTTTCAGTCATTTTTCGGTCTTGGACTGGATCACCCGCCGCTGCTGAGCGACGCGTCTGCCCCAGGCGCATTTTTCCCTGCACTTTACTGCCCCCCGGAAAGGAAGCCCCCAACCCATGTCATCGCTAATCAAGAAAAGCCTGCTCATCACTGCCCTGGCCGCCCTGCCCCTGGCTGCCAGTGAGAATCTGTTGCTTAATCCCGCCTTCGCCTTCCACAGCTTCATCAACCACCGTGATGGCAAGGCGAACAGCTGGAGCGCCCAGACAGTCGCCTTCTGGCAGCATGAGAATTACGGTGACATCACGGTGACCCGAGAATCGCATCTGGCCAGCGGCGAGCGCCCGGATTACTCCGTCCAGAACATCGTCAGCATCGCCCCCGGCAAGCGTTTCTCACAGTTTATTCCGTTTGCCGAAGCCGGCTTGGCCCACAACCAAGTCGTCAGTCTTTGGTCCGGCGGCTGGCAAAGCGCTCCCGGCGCTCTGCAGGCCAGCCTGAAGCTGATGAAAATCGACAGCGAAGACGGCACCTGGAAACCAGCCGATTTCGGCGCCAGCGACCAACGGGAATTCCCCCGCCACTCCCGGGGCGAGCTGGTGGTCGCCAAAACCGCTTCCGCGAGCGCCGACAGCGCCGGCATGCTGGAACTGCGGATCGAGGATTTTCTCCTGGAAGGCCGCTACCACAGCGACGGTAAATCATACAGCGAAGACTGCAACAGCATCGGCCTGGTGGTCGAGTTCACCAACCTCTCGCCAGATGCCCGGGTGAACGTCTGGGCGCCCTGCCTCAGTCAAGGCCCGAGCGCCAGTGCGTTTCTGCCCGCACGCCGGCAAATGCCCTCTGCCTACCGTCATATCCCCCGCACCTTGCAGAAGCTCTGGAAAGGCGAGCCCATTCATATCCTGCTGATGGGCAGCAGCATCGACCGCGGCAGCGCCAACCCGCCCATGTACTGCTATGATGAAGACCCCGCTTCCCCCACCTTCAAGCAGCCGAAACTGCCCGACCGGCAGTTCGATCCGGCTCTGGTCAACCGCCCTGATTTGGCCGGTTATGTCGGCTGGTGGCAGCATTACTACTCTTACGCCGGCCGGCTGCGTCTGGAACTGATGCGCCGCTTCAACCTGCCGGTAGAAAAAATCTGCCTGAATTTCATGGCCTGTGACGGCTCCTGCATCGGCGAATCCCACAGCGGTCTGGAGGCCTACTGTTCCCTGAGTCTGCCCCCCTCCCCCGGAGTCAACGGCTACGCCGACGGCGGCGACTGGCAGAAACTGCATCCCGAGCTGTTCAGCCGCAGCAGCGGACCGGGGCCGGACCTGGTCATCTATGGCAGCGGCGCCAATGAAAAAACCGACACCCCGGACGAAGGAGCGGTCTTCGAGGGCGCCATCCGCTGGATTCAGAGCCATTATCCGCAGGCGGAATTCCTGTTCTGCCTGTTCCAGAATTATGGCGGCTACACGCCTTCACCTGGCGATCTGCAGGCCATCGCTCTGCGTTACCAGATACCCTTTATGGACTACGGCAAACTCGGCGATGATACCGTGCGCTGGTGCAGCCGGCAAGCCTTGGTTCCGTCGGACGGGCATCCCCAGGCCGCCAGCCATTTCCTGTGGTTCCATGCCCTGCGCCAGGCCTTCGAGTGCTGGGACCCGATTCAACCTGGGCAGGTGCAGCTGCAGCTGCCGGAGCGCATGCACGTGAACACCCTCAACTGGGAGGGCGAGATGATCACTTACCAGTCGCCGCATGAACGCATAAAGGGCAACAAGTTCCTGCTCGATGACTGCGCCTTCAACCTCTGGGCCGGGGCCAAGCGGGACACCGTCCCGGAGGGCTATGTCAATGGCGGGCGCTTCGGCGGCATGCGCAAGAACTCCAGCTCGGTCTGGAATCACCGTAATTCCGCCGCCCGCTGGGGCCGTGGCCAGCTGGGGGACCGGCAGCTGGTGGAAATTGGCGGCGAGGAGATTCAGATCGGCGCAGTGGACATGAAGCAGATTCCCAACCGGCGCTATTTCGGCATCGAGAATCAGCAATGGCAATGCAGCAGTACAATCAGCGACTTCGCTTCTGAATTCGGTGCACCATACGGGAACCGGCAGGCGATCCTGGAGCCCGGAGCCAAAGCCACGCTGTGGGCAGTCGGGACGGATTTCTCCCTGGCCTACGTGGACACCATGGATGGCGGTGAAATGCTGATCCGCATCGACGGGCAGGAGAAGCTGCGCCTGCCAACTAACCAGCCCTTCTTTACCATCGAACAGCAGCTGGTGTTCCTGGAAAACCGCCGCGGCATCCGCAATCTGGGCTACGGGCTGCATCAGATTGAGGTAGAAGCGCTGGACGGCCCGGTTGCGTTGTTGGGTGCCTACAGTTATGACTCCCGCCCCAACCGCAGCACTGAGCGGCAGTACTCTGGTCTCGCGTCCCCCGGTGAGACCGTCCGCTTTAGCCGTCCCTTCAAGACCAGGCCTCTGGTTGTCTGCCAGGGTGGGCTGGCAGTGTCCTGGCAGGACATCAGCGCCACCCAGGTCACCTTCAGCGGCAGCGGCAGCGGCACCTTCAGCGTCATCGGCGAATAATCACGGCTGAGATACCATCCATCGCATAGTCTTTGGGCCGTCAATAACCACATGAAAAATACCTCTGAAACACGGCGCCGGCTGGTAATCCTGGGCTCGACCGGCTCAATCGGCCGGCAAGCCCTGAAAGTAGTGGAGCGCTTCCCGGAACGCCTGCAGGTAGTCGGGTTGTGCGCCGGGCAGCAGACCGCCCGGCTGGCCGAACAGCTGCAGAACTGCCCGACAGCCTGGGCCCAATGCCAGGATAACGACGGGCTGCGCCGGCTCTGTGGCGGCAAAACCCGGCTGCTGGCTGACGAAGACGAACTCTGCGCCGCGGTAGCCGCCCCTGAGGTCGATATCGTCTTGTGTGCGATTGTAGGCACTGCCGGTCTGCGACCGGTTCTGGCGGCAATCCGGGCCGGCAAGACCATCGCTCTGGCCTCAAAAGAAATTCTGGTGATGGCTGGTGCGCTGGTCATGCAGGAAGCCGCCCGCTCCGGCAGCCGCATTCTGCCGGTGGACAGCGAGCATTGCGCGATTTTTCAATGCCTGGAGCATCAGCCGCGGGAAGCTTTGCGGCGGATCATCCTCACGGCCAGCGGCGGCCCCTTCCACAACCATCCCGAAATTCCCCTGTCCGAGGTCACCCCGGAGCAGGCTCTGCGTCATCCGACCTGGAGCATGGGCCAGAAGATCACTCTGGATTCTGCGACTCTGATGAACAAGGGCCTGGAAATCATTGAGGCCGGCTGGCTGTTCCAGGCCCGCCCGGAGCAGATTCAGGTACTCATTCATCCGCAGTCCATCGTGCATTCTCTGGTTGAGTTCACCGACCACAGCATCCTGGCCCAGCTGGCTCCGCCGGACATGGCGCTGCCTATCCAATTCTGCCTGAATTATCCCGAGCGCCTGCCTGGGGTCTGCCAGGAAATGGACTGGTCGAAGATCATTACCCTGGAATTCCGCCCGCCGGACGACGGGCGTTTTCCAGCCCTGAACCTGGCCCGGCAGGTGCTGCGTCAAGGCGGCGCCGCCGGCGCAGTATTCAATGCTGCCAATGAAGTGGCAGTGGAGCGTTTTCTGGCCCGGACCTTGCGCTTTGATGCCATCAGCCATCTGGTCACAGCCGCCCTGGAGCAGGTTCCGGCCTGCTGCGCCGGCTCCCTGGAAGATATCCTGCAGGCAGACGCCAGGGCCCGTGCTTTTGCCCGCCAATGGCAGGCCATCTGAAATTATATTCCGCGCGGTGGAGTTTGTGGTTCCCCGAGCCCCCCCTGACGCCGTGGCGTCAGGTCAGCGCAGGTATATCTGCTTGCCGAACTGGTCGATATCGTCCAGCAGGATGAACATCCCGCCGCAGCGCCAGCGCTTGCCCTGCTGCAGATAGTCCAGGACTTTCTGCTGCAGTGTGGTTTCACGCGGGAAAGTCTCGTCTGGGGCACCGCTTTTCAGGAAAATAAACCACAGTCCGTCCCATGGTCCGCTGGGCACAGGGAAGAGGAACAGCTCCTTCTGGAAGCGCACCAAGTTAGCCGAGGGGGGAAAAATCTCCTGCAGGGCAGGATTGAAAATCCAGGACCCGCAACATACCGCCTTGATGTTTTCCTGCGGGAAATGCTGCCGGAAGAAGGTTCTGGCCTGCTGCAGAGATTCCCCGCAGCTCTCCAGGCTCATCTGTCCCCCGGCAGGGATATGCATCTTCAAGCAGGCATCACCGCGGGAGAAGACATTCTCCCATTCAGCCAGCGGGAGCTCAATGCTTTCCCGGCTGGCCTGCCCGGTAGGCAGAATCGGGTTCCCCCGGACCACCCCGGAGGCATGTTCCAGCCGTGCCCTCCAAGCCCCGGGGTCATTATGATATTCTTCCGGCACGGCCAGGCGGTATCCCCCGGCAGTATATTGCACTGCGTCCTCCGAGAGCACCCGCAGGGCCGTACCGCCGCGCCGGCGATACACTACCAACGAGTTGGTGTTCTGGCCCAGGCAGTACTCGAGTCTGCCCAGCCGGACATAAGGATTATGCAGATACATCCTGGTCCAGCTCAGCTGGGCGGGAAAAAGCCCCGGCCGGCCGTTGAAAGCCCGGCGGTAATTGTCGTCGCAGAAATGCCGGATTTGCTGCAGTGTTTCAGCGGTTACGCTGGCAGGGAGGCCCAGTTTTGCATGGTATTCCTGCAGCAGCGGGGGAAAATTCAGGCCCACCAGCAGGCAGAGCAGCCCCCTGTCGTCACCCAGAGCCGGCGCTTCCGGCCAGTCATTTTCGGCATGCGCATCCACCGGCGAGCGGTACACCCGCCAGTAGGTGTGCCAGATCAGACGGCTCAGCGCCTCCGAAGCGGCAATACCGCCGGCCGCCCGGGCCAGCAGCGGGTCCAGCTCCGCGCTCAGCCCGCATGCCTCCCGTTGCGGGCGCCAGAAATCCTCCCGCAGGAAGAAAATTCCCTGGGCGGGATATTCCGCCTGCGACTCATTCCAGCAGGAGGCGAATTTAGCCAGCGCGGTGTTGCCGCCGACCGCCAGCAAGCATTCTTCTGCAGTCATCATAATCGTAGCCATTGAGATTCTGGTGTAGTGACCGGGCCCTGCGGAGGCTCAGCAATACGGCGAGGCTTATGGCTGGAAGCGTTCCGGCTGGAGGCCGATGCCGCGGCCCAAGACGTCCGGGTTGGTGGCCAGGAAGTCAGTGAAATCAACTGTGGCCGGCTTGCCGTCATCCTGGATATTGGCCTCGAGCCGGTTGGCTTTGCGATACATCTCCTTCTGCTCCTCACTGGCCTTGCCCAGGATGTAATTCTCGTGCCAGTCTTTGATATCCTTGAACCGGAAGAAATACGGCAGAGCCTTCATTTGCGGGTCTGCGAAGACGGCCGTTGGCTCCCGCTGGAAACGCTGGCAGAAATCGTCGTAGGTGCGGATATCCCGGGCGAAGCGCCCCTGGCGTATCCATTCCGTGGTCATAATGTCATTGTAGTGGCTCTCCGGCAGCGTCTGGTCTTTCTCGCGGCTGACCCCGAAGATCGGCTTCTCGTGCCGGTCGACCCGGTACAGGAAGCAGTTGTTGTCCTCCCGGAAGGTCGTAATCTCGTTGATGGAGAAGGCAGCATTCTGGACTTTCTGCAGGACATGGCCGGCAAAAATGTTATGATGCACATAAGCGGGGGCATCCATGGTGGTGGCAACCCGTCCGTGACTGACTTTGTTGCGGATGAAAACATTGTTCCGGACTTCCAGATTCGCGCAGGAGCCGAAATAGAATCCGCTGAAGGACGAGTGCCCGATGCAGTTCTCCATCAGCAGATTGGGGCAGTTGCTGGCATTGATGACATACTGACCGTTGCCGACCCGGTTGTCATAAAAGATGCGGCTGACCTGCAAATTCGGGCTGTAGGAGGCCACGATGCCGCCGGCCGCGCCCAGGCTGCAGTTGCCGAAATTGCCCACGATATGGAAATAATCCAGGGTGATGTTCTTTTTATTTCGCACCAGGAACCCCCGCGCGAGCATCCGGCAGCCGTCGATCAGCACCCTTTCTCCGAACCTCCCGGCAATGGTCAGCCGGCGGTCGTCATCGCCGCTGGACATCACCCGGACATTCTCCCGGTAAGTCCCGCCCTGCACCAGGATGGTATCCCCGGCGGCGGCCCGGGTGGTCGCGTAGCCAATTTCGGCCAGAGGCTGGTCCTGGGACAGGCCGGTATTCTGATTGCTGCCATGGCTGGCGACATACCAGGTCTTGGGCTGGTCGACTGCAGGAGTGGTAAAACTCCCCGTGGGGGTAGCAAAGGACGCCTGCGGGATTCTGGGAGCGTTGGTGTGGCGCTTCTGCAGGTCAAAAGTTCCAGTGGCCTTGTAAAAATACCGCGTTCCCGGCTTCAGCCCCGTCAGGCTGATGGAGTAAAACGGCTCTCCCCCGCCCGTGACTTTGCCATCGCTGCATTTTTCCTCCAAGCCGTACTGCAAATGACTCCAGGAGATGCCATTGCCTGAGAACAGGAAATTGGCCGTGGTAGCGGAAACGCTGCCCAGTTTGGTTTCCATCTTGCCGGGTATCGCCGAGCGGATGTAGCGGTACTGCCCCACTGGGAAACCATCCCCGGAACGACCCGTGAAAAGGTGGTCATTCTCCAGCGTAAACACCCCCTCCTGCGCATTGGAAAAATTCGGCACTGCGGTGAAGGAATTGACTTCTCCCGCCGGGATTGGGCCGGCGAAAGCATTCCAGCCCGAAAACTGCGGGCTGCCGGTGAGGTCCGCAGCAATGATATTCGCGATCAGGAAGGCGCCCTGGCCGCACTGCACTGCAGCGGCAAAAGCACAGTGCCTGACCTCGGCACCATCAGGCAGATTCTGCGGCAGCAGGAAGGCGCACTTGCTTAGCCGCAAGGACTGGCACTCGGCCTGCAGACGTCCCAGGAGATTCACATTCTCGATGCTGATATCCGAGCAGTTCTGCAGGACAATCCCGCCGGCAAACACCACCGGCCAGTGGCCCCGGCCCCGGACCTGCAGCTGCTTCCGGGCAACCAGCACCAAGTCCTCGCGATATTCGCCCGGCGCCAGGTACAACGTGCCGCCGTCCTGCAGGCGCTGGGCGGCCGCGGCCAGGCTCTTCAGCGCGGTCCGCATGCTGTTGCCGTCATTCTGGTCGTCGCCGCTGTTGCTGACATAGAGGACCTTAGGGTCGAAGGGGCCGATGCCCAGGTCCGGCTGGCCATCACGGCCCCGGAAGCGTGAATCGCCCTGGAGACGGAAATCGAGGCTGGCGGGGTCGGCGAATTCATAATCCTCGTCGAATTTCTTTTCCCGGGCCCGGCTGATGCTGCCCTCGGCGCGGCCGAAATAGCCCTCATCTCCGGAGGTGAAGATGGAGTTCATAATGATGCGTGAGTGGATGGCATGGGAGGCGTAGCAGCGCCGCACCCCGGACGCATCGCTGGGATATTTGATCCAGATATCGCCATAGCCATTGTCGAAGGCGATGCAGTCCTCGATCCAGCAGTCGTCGAAGATGCCGCCGTAGAAACGCTGTCCGGCCATGGGTGAAGCGAAGGTGACGATGCGTCTCTGGTGAGTGCGTTCTGCCGGTCCGTAGCAGATCAGGTTCCCGCCCGAGCCATTAAATTCAGTGCTGTTGGCGTACAGCACGCAGTCTTCGATGACGGTATCGTTGGGTCGTGCCAGGACGATGCCGCTGCCGTTCAGGTAGGCGCTGCAAT
>JAAYYJ010000001.1 GCA_012515455.1 Oligosphaeraceae bacterium | reverse complement strand
CGTTACTGGGAAGCAGTTGTCCGGGAACAAGGTTGGCCTCGGCAGGACTTGGTTGGCGCCGGAATGAGAGATTGTAGCTGCCCCCTGCAGGCGAGAGAAGCAAACCAACGGAAAGGCGGGTTCTGACCCGGTCTCAGCAGCTCCCGCGACTGGGATTCTTGGTCCGTTACTGGGAAGCAGTTGTCCGGGAACAAGGTTGGACTCGGCAGGACTTGATTGGCGCCGGAATGATAGATTGTGGTTGCCCCCTGCAGGCGAGAGACGCAAACCAGCGGAAAGGCGAGTTCTGACCCGGTCTCAGCCAGCTCCCGCGACTGGATTCTTGGTCCGTTACTGGGAAGCAGTTGTCCGGGAACAAGGTTGGCCTCGGCAGGACTTGGTTGGCGCCGGAATGAGAGATTGTAGCTGCCCCCTGCAGGCGAGAGAAGCAAACCAGCGGGAAGGCGGGTTCTGACCCGGTCTCAGCCAGCTCCCGCGGCTGAGATTCTTGGTCCGTTACTGGGAAGCAGTTGTCCGGGAACAAGGTATTTGTATGCAATTGCTGATTTGTGCCTTGACAAAATTGACCAAAGCGCTAATTTTTGCCCCATGCCCTTGATTCTACCGGTGGGCCCACCCCACCGATTGGGGGGACCTCCGTCCCAGTTTGGACGCGCGCGCGAGGGGCGCCTAGGGCGGAGCACGGCAGCAGTGCCATCACTGACTAGAATTGGTTCCACTGCCAAGATGGGGGCGGAAAAAAGAACATGGCAGCAGTGCCATCACTCATAATGGTTCCACTGCCAAGATGGGGGCGGGAAAAAGAGCATGGCAGCAGTGCCATCACTGACTCGAATTGGTTCTACTGCCAAGATTGGGGCGGGAAAAAGAGCATGGCAGCAGTGCCATCACTGACTCGAATTGGTTCCACTGCCAAGACGGGGGCGGGAAAAAGAGCATGGCAGCAGTGCCATCACTGACTAGAATGGTTCCACTGCCAAGATTGGGGCAGGATAAAGCGTTTTACCATCGTGGTTGTGTTGGTCAAGCACCCGGTAGTGCTCCTGCGGGCGCGGCGTTGCCAGCGCCAGAGCGGTTCTGGGTCAATTTCATGCCTGGACTACATACGGCAGTCCGAAAGCAATCAAGTGCTCAGCATCAGATTTCGCACATTAACAACAATTCAGGGAGAGGACGCATGTTCAGATTATGTACCGTTTTGCTTGTTCTGGCCGGCAGCCAGGCATTAATGGGCGACCCGCCGCTGCCCCTAGCAGAGGAAGAGACTGCGGAGGTCAGCTGGGGGGGGCGGACTTTCCATTATCTCCCCCGCTATCAGTACCCCGATCCGCCCCTGGCCAAGAACCAGGGCGAACCGCTGCTCTTTCAGCGCAATCCCGAGGAAATCGCCCTCCGCAGCGTCCCCCAGCCCGATGAGTTGCTGACCCGGCTGGACAAGCTCGCCTTCCCAGGCGAATTCTGCGGGCTGTATTTCAGCATCCACGCACCTGTCGCTCTGGAAGTGCAGGAGATCGATACCAGCAGCCTGGGAGAAGGCTGGGAAGTCTTCGAAGTGGTGCACCTGCCCCGGATTAAAAGGCCGCCGTTCTACCAGATCATCCCCGAACGGCTCGACGACTTCCAAGCCCGCACCATCCCCGCCGGCCGGAACTGCATCATCTACCTGCGCCGAAAAATTCCTGCCCGCCTGGCCGGCGCTGCCCTGGCGGGTGACCTCAAAGTCCACTGCGCCGGCCGCCAGCCGCTGACACTGCCCGTGCAGATCAGAGTAACGCCGTTCGCGTTGGAGCAGCCCGCAGCACACTGGCTGATGTATACCGCAGTCAACTACCTGCCTTATCAGAAAAAAGCTGACAAAATCCGCTTCCTGCAGGAAATCAAGGACATCGGCATCACCGGCATCATTCATCACGGCGGGCTCTGGAGCCAGCGCGCGGTGCAGACGCTCAGCGAGATTCTCAATGCCGCTGAACTGGACGGCCCGGTAATTATCGACTTCGGCTCCGGACTGGAACAGAAGATCATCCGGGATCTGACCGGCAAAGGTGTGGCCAACAGCCGCAAAGTCCCTTACGACGAATGCGCCGATCCGCGCGTGGCTGAGCAATTCGTCCGCTTCCTGCAGGATTTTTCCCTCTGGATGGAGCAATACCGGCCGGGGCGGCAGTGGCTGTACCAGGGCATTGACGAGCCGCATATCAACGGCCTGATGGCCCAGGCGCAGTGGGAATACCCTCTGGCCCGCCAAGCCGGGGTAAAAACCTCAGCCACGGTCTATCCCTACGCCTCAGTCAAGGACTTTGGGAACCTGCTGGATGTAGCCCTGAACAACTTCCCCGCCCATAGCCCCGCCAAAGCCCAGCCGTTCCGGGAGCTGGGACAGGAGCGCAAGATCGCCTTCTGGGGCATAATGGGCGGCAGTTACACCGGTCAGCAGGGATACCTGGCCGCCAACCGCCTCCGGGCCGGTTTCCTGTTCCTGAAAAGCGGTATGCCGGCCAGTGCCTACTGGTCCTACAGCGTGTACCAGAACGAGCAGACCAGCGGCAAGACCTCGTACTGCCTGGCCTACAAACGCGAAGACACCAGCAAACGGATGTGCGATTCCACCCTGCAGGCCGAAAGTCTGCGCGAAGGCATCCAGGACTACAAAGTCGCAGCGATGCTGCGCCAGCTGCTGGAGCAGGCCCGGGAGAACGGTCAGGCCGAGGCTGCCGGGACCAGCCAGGCCGTCCTGGACTATGTCATCAACGACCTTACCCCCTGGGCGGATGAATGCATCATGGCCAGCGATACCCGAGCCAAACGCAATATCGACAACGCCCAACTGGAAAACATGCGCCTGGCCCTGGTTGCGGAAATTATCCGCCTGAAAGGAGTCCTGAAATGAAAATGATTCCACTTCTGCTAACCGCATTGCTGACCTCCCCCGGGCTGCTCGTCGCCGCCGCCCCGGACGAGAAGCTCCCGCCTCCGGAAGCCGTCCTGCGGGCTACCGCCAGCCCGCCGGAGATCGACGGTAATTTCAGCGAACCGGCCTGGAAGGACTCCGTGCGCCTGGGTGATTTCAAGCTCAACACCACTCCCGTACCGGCCCAGGCCAAGACTACGGTTCTGGTGACCTACGACCGCGACAACCTCTATGTGGGCTTCATCTGCCTGGAACCGGAACTGCAAGCAAAACTGCAGCGCCCAATGGCCGAAGAACGTGACGGCAATGTTTGGGAAGACGAATGCATTGAGGTGTATATTAATGACGTTTCCCGCAGCACCGAACAATATCACGTCCTGGTAAATCTGCGCAATACCGTGATGGACTTGTTCTCCGGGGAAAAATTCCGCCAGCACAAAGCGGTGGAATGGAACGGGCACTGGCAGAGCGCAGTGGCGCTGGGGCCGGACGAATGGCGCGTGGAATTGAAAATTCCCTTCGCTACAGTCAATTTCCCCGCCGGAAAAACAGAACTGAGGGTTAATTTCTGCCGCGAACGCTACGGCGCCAGCGGCGAAATCTCCAGCTGGAGCTGCCCCTACGGCGATTTCGACAAACCGGAACGCAGCGGCGTGCTCAAGAACATCATCCGCGCGGACGTGGCCGAAATTGCCTCTCTGTCCTGGCCGGATGACAGCACCTGGGGTGAGCAGCAGCTCGAGCTGCAGTTCGCGGCTCCCGTCGCCGGCCGTTTGACACTGCTGCAGGAAAAAGCCGGCCAGCTGCAGGTTCTGGCTGAGGGCCAGGTCCAGCAAGGACGGATCAGCCTGCCCTACTTCCTGGAAGAACCCGGGCGCTGGGTGCTGCTGCTGGGTTTCCAGGAGCAGGGAAAAGCCGAAAGCATACTTTTCGCTTCCCACAACCAACTCAACCCGGCCCTGTTTGACTTGCACCGGACCACCAGAATCATGCCGTACGGCGGCCGGTTCCAGGCCCTGGCCCGGCTCGGCAATCCCTCTGTGCTGCAGGAAATCAGCTGCCGCATCACCGGCCCCGCGGGCCAGCAGTCCGCGAGCTGGCGTCCCGAGCAGGAATTCAGTCCTATCACTCTCGATTGCAGTACTCTGTCACCTGGTCTATACAAGGTCGAATATCTTTTTCAGCTGCGTAACGGCCGCAGCGTCGCCCATCAGCACTCGCTGCTGATTTTCACCCCATAAGCATGTCCTCATGCCGGCCCGGAACTGTTCCGGAAAGCCCCTCCGGCCACCCCAATATCAGGAGAACCAAATGCTCAAGCAATCCCTCGCCCTGCTGCTGGCCCTGGCAGCCGCTCTTTCAGCTCAGGACCGGCAGCCCGAGAACCATCTTCGCAACCACTCGTTTGAAGAGCCCGACCTGCAGGAGTTTTACATTCGGCAGGTGGCCCGCGACCCTCAGACCAAGGAGGTCGTCCCGCACGCCCCCGGGGATCTGATTGCCCGCCGCGACAGCTCACGGGCCCACTTGGGCAACTATGCCCTGGCCCTGGAATGCCGACTGGACCATGCCACCAACGAAGTAAACCTCAACGCCCTGCCCTATCTGGGGCAGAGCAGCTACCGCTTTCAGGCGTACTACTACCTGGCTGAGACCCAGCCCGGGGCACGGGTGGCCGGGCGGATCACCTTCTTCGATGCCGAAAAGAAGGTCATCAGACATATGTTTCCGGAATTTCCGGTACGCAAGGGCGAGTGGCTGGAGATACAGCAAAATTTCTTCCCGCCGGTGGGCACTGCCCGCATCACCGTGACTCTGTGGTTCAGCGGCCGGATGCGCGCCTGGGTAGATGATGTGTCCTTCGGCCTGTACCAGGACCAGGAGCTGCCGGAACGCTTCCAAGCAGCGCAGATACTGCAGGAATCTCCCAGCTTCAGTTTCTGGAAAGAGGCGCCGTATTTCAAGGTCCAGCCCCAGGATTGCCCGGCTGGTCTGCAGCACCGCAGCCTGATTGAACTGTCGGCCGCCGCCAACGAACGCGAACCATTTCAGCTGGTCGTCACCCCCAAGCAGGAAATCAGCGCCCTGTCATTGCGCTTCAGCCCCCTGCAGGCACCCGGTGGCGAGAGCATCCCCGCCAGCGCATTGTCCTATCGGATTGTAGGCTTTATCAATCTCAAGCAGCCCGACAATCCCAAAATGGCAGGCCTGCATGCCGACCCGTTGTTGCCCGAGCAGCAAGCCGACGCCAAAGTCGGGCAGAACCTGCCCTTCTATGTCATGATCGATGTCCCGGCCGGACAAAAACCGGGTATTTATGAGGGCAAGCTGGAACTGCTCTCCGGGCAGGTTGTGCAGGCCGAAGCCGGGCTGCGCCTCAAGGTCTGGGATTTCGCTCTTCCTGCCGACCCGACCCTGAAGACCTATTTCTACACCCGGCTGTTCAAGGCCTACACCGATCTTGACCGCCGCCCGCATGAGGTCATTGTCGATGATATCATGGGCACCCTGCAGCAGCACCGCATGACCGGCAACCAGGCCCTCTGGCCAGCGCACCCCAAAGTCGAGATCAAGGACGGCGAGCTCAGCGTCGACTGGTCCTCTTTCGATGCGAATATCAGCGATTGGATAGAGCGCTTCGGCATGCGCCATTTCGGTGTCCCGCATCTGGGGATGATGGGTGACAACAGCGGCTGGTTCGGCAAGAACCGCAGCAGCAGCGACCGCTTGACTTTTGACCGTACGCCGCTGTTCTCAGACCTGGGTCTGCGGTACGTCTGCCGCTATGCACAGCTGTTCACCGAGCATGTAAAGGAGAAATTCCCGGATACGGATTTCTACGCCTACATCTACGATGAACCGCCGGCCAAAGTGTATGCCGAGCTGTCGCGCCTGAGCAACGCCCTGCATCAGGCTGCCCCGGACTTGAAGATTTTCATTCCCAAGAACGTGAATGATGAAATCGGCTATGTGCACACCTGGTGCGTGCCTTTTTCGCCTGGGCATGTCAAGCCCGATCTGCAGGCCCGTGAAGTCGCCGCCGGGAAGGAAATCTGGTATTACAACTGGACGGTCAGCCTGGCCGACCACAACTACCTGAACAGCCGCCTCTACAGCTGGAAAATCTACAACCATGACGGCATTGGCGGACTGCTCTGGAATACCATCTTCATGCCCGAAGGCATAAACCCCTGGACCGACTTGGACAAAACCTTCGCCTGCGGCGGCGCGACCATCTTCTACCCGCCCCGAAATGCCCAGGAAGGGATCATCCCCTCGCTGCGCTCGGCCCAAATCCGCGAAGCCATCGACGATTACGATTACCTGAAGATTCTGGAGCAGAGACTCGAGGCCCGCTTCCCCGGTCACGGCCGGCGGCGGGTCAAGGAGCTCCTGCGGGCGATTTTCCCCGACGGCCAATTTGAAGTGGTGAATAACCCACACTTGCTCTATGCGCTGCGGCAGCGCCTGGCCGAAGAAATCGAACAGGCCGGTCGCGACCCGCGTCAGCTGGTGCTCTGCCTCCCGCCCGAGAACAGCCGCACCGAAGTCAGTGAGGTCAGCCTGCAGATTTATGGCGACCCTGGCACCACAGTGGCAATCGACGGCCGGGCAGCTCTGCCGATTCCGCCAGCCGGGCTGCTCGAGGTCACCCACCAGCTGAGCCATTTCGGCCTGAACCGCCTGGCCATCGTCTGCCGCAACGAGCAAACGAGCACCGAAATATACCGGAACTTCACCCTGCTGCCGGACCCGAACCTGGAAAAATTGCGCGCCCTGAGCGAAAAACTCCGCGCCGCCGGTCGTGACGAGCAGAGCATCCTCGCCTTCCTGGAGAAAGTCCGGACTAATCCCGGCTACAGCCGCGCCGACCGTGAGACTGCTGCCAACCTCCTGGCCGAGGGCAAACACCAGCTGGTCGCGGCCGAAATGGAGCAGGCCGGCCAGAGCGACAGCCCCCTGGCTGCGGCTTTCCTGGACAATGCCCGCTGGGCTTTCCAGGAGCAGCTGTTTGAACGCAGCGAATACTACCTGGCCTTGAGCCGCAGCGCCGCCGCTGCCGGAAAGATGGACGGCTGGGCGGTCAGCCTCAAACCGGTCGATTTCCAGGGCCATTTCGCCCTGCAGCTGCAGAACAGCCGCCTCACCGCCACCATTATGGAGACCGGCGGGCGCATCATCTCGCTGAAGAACGGCGAAGTGGAATGCCTGTCCCCGGGGTCCTTTGCCGCCGGCCTGACCCGGCTGGAACGGGCCCGGCAGAAGACCGACCCAAGCATGGTGACCCGCCTCAAGGGATACAACGGCTTCGAGGATGCCGGCGGCGGGAATCTCTGGCCGGTATCCTTCGTCGACTGGAATCTGTCCTTCCGCGAACTCTCAGACCGGCGCATAGTGCTGGCTGCCGAGACCATGCTGCCCGATTCGCCCTTCCATATCCGGCGCATCATGAGTCTAGAGGCAGATTCTCCGGACCTGGTCCTCGAATATGAATTCACCAACACCACGCCGAAGGACCTGGCCTCTGATGACCCGGCCCATTTCCAGCTGACCTGGCGCGGACGTCTGGTGCCGGCCATTGGCGAGGGCGCGCAGGCGCTGCTCCACGATCAGCTGGTAATTCCCACCGCCAAGGCCCTGCCCGCGACGCTGTTCGAGCTGGACCAGCCGGTCTACTACGAAGAGCGGCAGGTGAAGTTGACTGGCCGGGTCATGGGCGCCTTCGACACTGTCAGCGGCAAAGGGCTGGCCCTGATTCTGGACCCCCAGCTGACCCACGCCTACATCTGGTTCAACTCCGACCCCAAGGCCGGCTACGGTCAGCCAATCTACACCCTGGAAGTCCCGCGCAGCTTCTACGGCAAGCAGCACGATGATCCGGAAGCGAACGCGCCCTTCACCATCCCCGCCGGGACCTCGCTGAACATGAGACTGATTTTCCGGGTCCTGGAAAACATCACCCCCAGCACCGCCTGGCCGACTGCGCCCTGACCACCACCCCCTCCTCGCCGCCGCCACAGCTGCGGCTTGCACCTGAGCAAAACCATGCATTTTTTCCCCGACACTACCCCGGAGCAATGGCAGGACTGGCGCTGGCAGCGGGCAAACGCCCTGACCAGCCTGGAGGAACTGCAGCAGCGCCTCGCCCTGCCTCCGGGCAGCCTCGCCGGCTGCCAGGAGGCCCAGCAGCGCTACCCGCTGCTGGTCACGCCCTACTACCTGTCCCTGGCGGAAAGCAACGACTGTCACGATCCGATCCTGCGCCAGTGCCTGCCTGATCCGGCCGAATTGCAGGACGGGCCCGGCGAACCGGACGCCCTGTCCGAAGAGCGCAGTTCGCCGGTCCCGCGCCTGGTGCACCGTTATCCCGATCGGGCGCTGTTCATCACCGGAAACTGCTGTGCAGTACATTGCCGGCACTGCATGCGCAAGCGCCACTGGGGGCTGGCCATGGGCTGCCCCAGCCAAGCCGAAATCAAGGCCGCCGCCGAGTACCTGCGCCGCCAGCCCGGACTGCGCGAGGTGCTGATTTCCGGCGGTGACCCACTCCTCCTGCCCGAGGCGGTCCTGGCGGAAATCATCGCCGAGTTCAGTGCGGTTGAGAACATCCAGATTCTGCGCTTCGGCAGCCGCCTGCCAGTAACCTTGCCGCAACGCCTGGACCCGGACTTCTGCCGCCTGCTCGCCAGCGGTAAAACCGCCTGGCTGGCCACCCATTTCAACCACGCCCGGGAATTGACCCCGGAGGCCGCCCGAGCCGCCGACAACCTCCTCCGGGCGGGCATCCCGGTGGTGAATCAGACGGTCCTGCTGAAAGGCGTCAACGACACCCCTGAGGCCCTCAGTGAGCTCCTGCTCGGGCTGCTGCGCCTCAAAATCAAGCCGTACTATCTTTTTCACGGCGACCCCATCGCCGGCACCATGCATTTCCGCACCGGGGTTGAGAAAGGCCTGGAGCTGCTTGCGGCCCTGCGGGGCCGGATCAGCGGCCTGGCTCTGCCGGCTTATGCTTTTGATTTACCCCACGGCGCCGGGAAAATCCGCCTGGAGCCCGATGTGACCCTGGGTAAAAACAGCGCTGGGGAGGTCGTGTACCGGAATTACGAGGGGCTGGCAGTGCCCTATTTCTGATTCCAGAGGCAAGGCCGACAGGCCTGCCGGCAGGCGCCGGGATTTCTTCTGCCCCGGGGTTTGGGCGGTGGGCAGGAATGTATTTCAGCGCTTATAGTATACTCAGTCCAATCATCCGGCGTCGGTTAAATTATGTTCAGTCTGCGACAGCTAACCAGATGGAGAAGACGATGATGTATACCAGAGGCTTGCTTTTGATGGTCCTGCTTGCAGCCGTGCTGACCGGCCTTGCCCGTCCGCTGCTCGCCCAGGAACAGCCGGTACCGCCACCGGAAAAAAACATCTATATTCCCTACCAGCGCCTGTGGGAGACCTTCGAAAAGGACAAGCGCGGCATCTTCCTGCCGTATGCTGAATTCACCGCCCTCTGGCAAAAAGCTTACCCGGCCGAGACGATCAAACCGCCGCTGCCGCCACTGGACAGCTCGCTGTCGGCCGTGCACGGCCAACTGCAGATAGGCGAAGACAGCGCGAGCGGCAGCATGTCCGTGCAGATTAACCTGCATCGCCAAGGCTGGATGCTGCTGCCCTTGCAGCTGGCTGACTGTGCCATCAGTGACTTCCAGAGTTCGCAGCCGGCACAGCTGATTTTCGATCCCCAGAAAGGATACGCAGTCCTGCTCCAAAACAGCACTCCGCAGGCTCCGCCGCTGCAGATCACGCTGCAATTCTCCTGCATGCTCAAGAAAGCCCCCGGCTTGCACATCCTGGATTTCGCCGCTCCGCCCTGCCCGATCAATGCCTGGGAGGCGGTAATTCCGCAGCCGAACTTGAAAATCAGTGTCGCTGATGACGGCACGGTCAAGCGCGAGCTGCCTGGAGATGACCAGCACACCCGGATCGCACTGCAGCTGGGGCGCAACGCCCGTCCCTATCTGGCCTGGACGCCCAAGAGCGAGGGAGCCAAAGGACTGCCGCCGGTGGTCTACACCGACAGCACCCAGAAAATTTTGCTGGAGAATGGGTTGCTGCGCTCACAGAGCATCTGCCGTCTGGAGGTCAGCCGTTCTCCGTTGCCGCAACTGGAATTGCTCCTGCCGGCAGACTGCCGCATCACCCAGGTCTATTCCGAGAACATCCGGCAGTGGAAAACCGCCCCGGGCGCCCCGGGCACTCAGCAGCTGAAGCTCGAATTCCATGAGCCGCTGCTCGGGCAGCAGTCGTTCACTCTGGAAATGGAGAAGCCGTATGAGCCGGGAAACACTGACCTGCCCTGCTGGCAAATTCCCGCGGCACTGCGGCAGACCGGCAAGGTGGGAATTTTTATCGGCGAAGCCCAGAAAGCCGAGGTGCAGGAACGCCTGGGACTTACTGAGATTGCCGCCCTCGCTGCCGATTTCCAGGAAACCAGCCTGCCTCTCAGCGCGGCTTTCCGCTTCGCTGCCGCGCCCTGGAAACTGACCTGCCGGGTAGAAAATCTGCAAGCCGCACTGGAGGCGGTCAGCACCAGTATCTTTTCCATTACCCCCGAGGCTCTCACCTGTAACCTGGACTGCCAGGTCAAAACCGGGCCAGTGGGCATTTTCCAGACCTTCATCTCGCTGCCGGACGATCTTAAGCTGGATTCCTGCCAAGTCAGCAGCGGCCCGGACAGCGGGAACTGTCTCAAAGAGCATTTCCTGGCCGAGCCACAATCCGGGCGGCGCATCCTGCGCCTGAGCCTCAGCCGGCAATGCAAGGACCTGCGCATCAGCCTCCGCCTGAGCAAGCCACTACAGCACCCGGAGCTGCTCACCCCGGGGCAGCCGCCAGTATCCTTGCCCCTGTCGCTGGCATGCCTGCAGGATGACAATCTGCGGTCGGAATCCGGCCGGGTGGCGGTCTGTGCGCATTCCAGCTTGCGCCTGGCCCAGGGCAGCAGCAGTTCCTTGCATGAAACCATGCTCAGTGAACTCAGCCTCAGCGGTCTGCCCAAGGATATCCTGCCAGTACTGGCCTACCGCTACCTCAGCAGCAGTCCTCTGCCGCAGTTAACCTTGCAAGCCGAGCGCCGGGCCGCTCAGACCACGGTCAGCCAGCTGCAGACCGTGGCCTTGCTCAGCGGCAATCTGCTGACCATGAAGACCGACCTGCAGATTGAAGTCTTGTACAGCGGACGCAAGCACCTCCCCCTGACCCTGCCCGCGGGGTTGGCCCAGCGCCTTAAAATCCTCAGTCGGGGCTACCGCCTGCTGCCGGATGAGGGCAGCGACAGCCGGCAGGGCTGGGAGAATTTTATTCTGCAAGGCGAGAAGGAATTCCTGGGCCGGCAGCAGGTGGTCCTGGAATGGAGTGAAGAACTCGGCGAACTGCCTCCGGGCGAGAGCCGTCGCATCAGCTGCCAGCAGATCATGCCGCGCCAGGTTGACCGCAGCTGGGGGCAGATCGTACTGCTGAAAAGTGAGATGACCGACTTACGGGTTGCGGAAAGCCAGAATCTGCTCCCCATCGACCCGCGCTTCGACCTGCGGGATGGTCTCAGTCTGCCCGATGCCGCGACCGCATATTCATTCCATGGCGACTGGCAGCTGAGCATCCTGATCACCAGATATCAGAATGTCCCGGTCAAGAGCACCAGCATTGAGCGCGGGCTGGTCCGGATGGTCAGAACCAAGAATGGTCAGACCAGCGTTCAGGCCTGCTATCTCCTGCGCAGCCTGCAGCAGCGCCTGGAGCTGCGCCTGCCCCCGCAAGCCCAGTTTGACAATGCCCCGGTAAGGCTGGGCAATCAGCCCGTGCCACTGGAGCGCGGCGAGGACCAGCAGTACTTTGTGCCCCTGGTCTCGCACCGGCAGGGCGAACTGCTACTGCTGGAATTGCGCTACCTGCTGCCGGAACCAATCCGGGACTTCCCCGTTCCCCTGTTCCCTGCCGACACGGCGCTGCAGCAGGTCTACCTGTCCGTACACCTGCCCGATGACCGCGCGGTGCTTGGCTGCACTGGCCCCTGGAATGATGAGAACATCTGGGTGGTGCGCGGTCTGTTCAGCGTTTATCCCCGGTCCAGGCTGACTGATGACCAGCTGCTCAACTGGCTCTGTGCTGACGGTCGGCAGGACTTCCCGCGTGAGCACCTGAGCTCCTTCGTCACGGCCGGTCGCTCCATACTGTTTTCCGCCCTGCATCCGCAGGATGGCAAAGGGACCGCAACCATGGTGATCCGCACCGCACCGGCCTGGCTGGTCAAAACGCTGCCCTTGCTGCTGATCCTGGGCTTGGGAATCCTGCTGTGCCGGGCCGCTCTGCACCAGAAGCTGCTGGCCATTGGCGCAGGCTTGTCGGCCCTGGGAGCTCTGGCGGTATTCCAGCCCTGGCTGACTTACGCGCTGCTGAGCAATGCCAGCGCCCTGGCGGCTTTCATAGTGGCCGTCTCCTGGCTGTTGTTCCGGCGGCGGGGAGGGCCGTCGCGCCCCGCACCGGAGCCTGACAGCAATCCAGCCGCGCGAGCGCAACCGCCGGCCTGAGCCGGCCTCCGGCAACCCGCTCGAAAAAAATACCCACAATTCATTCTACGGGAGAATTATGCCACTGTCTTTGCCGCAATTTTCTGCTCTGCGCTATGGCATGTTCGTGCATTTCGGGCCATACAGCCAGTTGGGCCGGGGCGAATGGGTGATGAACCGGGAACAGATTCCGCCCCCGGAGTACTGCCGCCTGGCAGCAGACTTCCAGCCCCGGGCCTTCTCGGCCGAGCAAATCTGCTCCCTGGCTGTAGCCGGAGGCATGAAGTATCTGGTCTTCACCACTATGCATCACGACGGCTTCCGGATGTATGACAGCCGTTTAAGCGACTTCAATGCCCAAAAATTCTGCCAGCGGGATTTCACTGCTGAGATTGTGGCAGCGGCCCGGCGGCATGGCTTGGCCATCGGGTTATATCACAGCCTGAACAACTGGTATGACCAGCCCGATGCAGTCGCCGCCCTGGAAAATGCCGGCCAATACCAAACCTTTATCGACCGGACTTTCCAGCGCTTGCAGGAATTGCTGCAGTTGTACAACCCCATCGACATCCTCTGGTATGACGGGTGGTGGCCTTTCAACCGGGACGGCTGGCAGGCTGAACGCATGAATGCTGCCATGCGCTCAATCCAACCCTGGCTGCTGTTCAACGGACGCAACGGCTTGCCTGGAGATTTCGGCACCCCTGAACAGCATCTCTCCGCGCCCGACCCCTGGCGGCCCTGGGAAGCCTGCGTTACCCTAAACCAACACTGGGGCTTCCATGGCGGGGACCATAACTGGAAAAGTCCGCTGGAGGTCATCAGGATGCTCCTGAGCTGCGGCAACGGCAACGGCAATCTGCTGCTGAATGTCGGTCCGGACGGCAGCGGCGCCATTCCCCGGGCCTCGGAAATCATCATCCGCCAGGTCGGACACTGGCTGAACCAGGGCGGGCGCCAGGCCATCACCGGCAACGACCCGCTGACTTTCGGGCCTTTCCTGCGCCAGGACACTGAACGCGGCGACTGGGATGCCAATGGCGTCTTCACCGCCAGCGGTAACACCCTGTTCTTCACGCTGCTCTATCCCTGCGGCAGCACCTGGAGCATCAGCGGCCTGGAGGCAGAAGTGCTGGAGATCAACTCGCCCAGCGCCGGCAGACTCACTTTCCGCCAGGATCAGGGCCGCCTCACCGTCGATCTCCCGGAGCTGCTGCAGCAGACCCTCGCACCCGTGCTGCAAATCACCTGTGACCGCCCGCCCGCCATCTACCGCTGCGGCGGAATGCGCGTCCCGGAGCTAAAGCATCCCCGTTACGACCCCTGCCCGCCAGACCTGCAGTATTGAGACCACCGCCACCCAGCGTACGGGTACTGCCAGAGGCCAGCCCGCAATGTCGGCAAATCTGCTGGTCCCGACTGGAAAAATTCTTTTCCGGTATTAGATTAAGGCTTTTCCCGGCATGGAGTCGCTTCCAAGGCTAAGTTCTTTGGACTCCGGCATCGGAATGGCGGTGCGGAGTTGGTCCTACAGGCGACGGCAGTGAATTTCCGGGCGAGCAAGCCAAAACAACGAGGAATGTACTTATGGCTGATGCAGCAGCGAAGAAGACCAGCAAATCAGGCGCGAAGCACACTTTGTGCCGTCGTATTGGACAGTGCATTTGGGGCATGCCCAACTGCCCGACCAACAGCCGCACCATCAAGAAACGTGATGGTGGCGAAGCCACCGCAGAAGCCCGTGCCTATCCTGCCGGTCAGCACGGCCCGACCAAGCGTCGCAACAAGCTCTCGACCTACGGCGAGCTGCTCCTGGAAAAACAGAAACTGCGCACTTTTTATGACCTGACCGAACATCAGCTGCGTTTCATCTACCGGCAGTCCAAAGGTGGCGAAGGCACCACCGCTGACAAGCTGCTGCGCAATCTTGAGATGCGCCTGGTCAGTGTGGTCTACCGCAGCGGCCTGGCCAAGACCATCTGGGCGGCCAAGCAGATTGTCTCCCACCGTCACGTTCTGGTCGACGGCCGGATTGTTGACCGCGCCAGCTACCGCCTGAAACCGGGCCAGGTGATCAGCATCAACGCCCAGCGCTCGCCCGTGATCTGCGAAATTTCCAAGGGCCTGGACACCCTGGTTCCGGATTATTTGCAGAAGGAAGCCGAGGAATGCAAGGTGACCGTCGCCCGCGAGCCCTTGGCGGAAGAAATCCAGACGGGCGTGGAAGTCATGAAAGTCATTGAGTACTACGCGCGTTAAGCGCAACAGTATCGAAGCCGTACGCATCGCGTGCGGCTTTTTTTGTGCCTGCGTTTTTTGTTTCCCCCGGCCCGGGACTTGCCAAGATTCTGGGCAGCAGTTATATTTGTTTGGTTACAGGCGTGTTCGTCCAGGCAGATGGCAGCAGCCGGAGCACTAGGACAGAGGAGATAATTCAGATGGGTGGCATTTTTGGGGTGATTTCCAAGAGCAACTGTACCTCTACTTTGTTTTATGGCATCGACTACCATTCACACCTGGGCAATCAGCGCGGCGGGATGATGGTCAAGGGTGCCAACGGATTCACTCGGGCCATCCACGATATCCGCCATGAGCAATTCCGGGCCAAATTCGAGAATGACCTCCTGCGCATGGACGGGAAAATCGGCATCGGCTGCATCAGCGATTTCGACGACCAGCCCCTGATTATCTCCGGCAAGAACGGCAAATTCGGCATTACCGCAGTGGCGAAGGTCAACAACTTGATTGAGTTGCGGGACCAGGCCTTCCAGAATGACAATGCGCATTTCGCTGAAAATGCCGGCGGGGAAGTCAGCCCGACCGAAATCATCGCCTCAATCATCAGCCAGAAGCACGGCTTTGTCGAGGGCATTGTCAATGTCCAGGAGAAGATCGAGGGGTCCTGCACCATGCTGCTGCTGACCGACGAGGGGCTCTATGCCGCCCGCGACCGCTGGGGGCGCACGCCACTGGTGGTCGGCAAGAAGCGCGGCTCCTACGCCGTGGCCTCAGAATCTTGCGCCTTGCATAACCTCGGCTACAAAATCGATTACTGGCTGGGGCCGGGCGAGGCGGTGCTGCTGAACGGGCACGGCCGGCAGGTGGTGGTCCCGGCCCGGAAAGAGAAACGGGTCTGTGCTTTCCTGTGGATTTACTACGGTTTTCCGGCCTCCTCATACGAAAAAATCAACACCGAGCTGGTGCGCTACCGTTGCGGGGAGTTCCTGGCCGAGCGCGACCGCGGCATTAATGTCGATGCGGTCGCCGGGGTGCCTGATTCCGGCACTGCCCACGCTTTGGGGTACGCGGTTAGAGCCGACATCCCCTACCGGCGGGCCTTTGTCAAATATACGCCAACCTGGCCGCGCAGTTTCATCTACGACAGCCACAAAGAGCGCAAGCACGTCGCCAGCATGAAGCTGATCCCCATTTCGGAATTCATCAAGGGGCAGCGCCTGTTGTTCTGCGAAGATTCCATTGTCCGCGGGACCCAGTTGCGCAACACCTTCGCGCGGCTGCCGGCCTGGGGGGCAAAGGAGGTGCATGTGCGCTCGGCCTGCCCGCCCATTCTTCACAACTGCAAGTATTTGCGCTTCACCCCCAGCCGTTCCAGCCTGGAGCTGATTGCCCGGCGGCAGATTGAAAAGCTCGAAGGCCGTGACGATGTGCATTTGGATGAATATGCCGACGAGAACAGCGAGCGTTATGCGACCATGGTCGAAAATATCCGCCAGGAGATGGGCTTCACTTCTTTGAAGTACCAGACGCTGTCAGACATGATTGCTGCCATCGGCCTGCCGGAGGAACAGCTTTGTACCTATTGCTGGACCGGCAGGGAATGATCCAGCGGCCGCAAAGCGCCCGCGTTAATAGTCCACCACCGGGAGTTTGTTTCATCACTCTTGCAACAGGGAACCAATTATGAAAGACAACCGCTGGCTTTTTCTAGTCGCATTGGCAATAATGTCTGCCGGGTTGGTTTTGGCGGAAGGCACAGTCCCTCCGCGCCAAGGCATAGTCAACAGCAACAGCCTGGCGGTGCGACCGCGACCGGCGAGCTTCTATGAACGCCTGGGGGTGCTGAACCAGGGTGCAGTGGTCCAGGTCTTGCGGCAGCAGGATGACTGGTACGAAATCCTGCTGCCGGAAAACATCCTCGGCTGGGTCCGCAGCGAGCACCTCAATGCCGAAAATATTGTGATCAACGACACGTGCTTTCTGCATACTGGCGCAGGCGAGATGTTCACCAACTTTCACCATATTCCGGTACAGACAAAACTGACCCTGGCAGGCATTCCGAATGACGGCTGGTGCCAGGTCATTCCTCCTGCGGGCACCACCGCCTGGGTCAGTGCTGCCTATATCAGTTTTCCCGCCGCCGAGGGTCCAGCTGCCAAACCGGATCAGGTGAGCAGCACCTCCGCAAACCAAGCCGCACGGGCCGAGATCAGCACCTTGGAAGCACAGCGCAACCAATTGAAGGAAGAGCACGCCCGCCAGCAGGCGCAGCTGGAAGAGGAACAGCAGCGTCTAAAACAGTTGCGCGCCGATGCCGAGAAACTCAAGCAAGCGACAATGCAGGATGCGAATGCCCTCGGAGACCTCCAGCGCGAGGTCGAGCGCCTGCAGCTGTTGCGGGAGAATGCTGAGGTCAAGGCGGCCCTGGCCCGCGCGGAACGGGAGAAAGCGCTGCTGCAGGCCAGCGAAGAACAGAAGAAACTGGAGCAGCAGAAGCTGGAGGCCGAGTTGAAGGCCAAGACAGTGCTGTCGGAGAAAGATAAATGGGAGGCGGAAGCCCGCAAGGTCTCTGCCGCTCTGACGGCGGCCCGGGAAGAGTCCCGCCTGCAAGCCGAAACCGCCCGGACCGAAGCGGATAAGCTGGAACAGGAGAAGCTGGCCATTGTCGAGAAGGCCGAGGCGGCTTTGAAAAAGGCCCAGGAAGCCGAAGAACGCCGGCGCGAAAGCGAGCAGAAGCAGTCCCTGACCGAGAAAGCCATCCAGGCTTTGCAGGCGGACCTGCAGCAAGCCGAAAAGAAAGTCGAGTCTTTGCGCCAGGAACGCGAGCGGATGGAAGCGGCAACCAAGGAAGAGGCCACCAAACTGGAACAGGTCCGTCAGGAAGCCGAACGCCTGGCCCGCGAAAATGCCGAAATTCAGCAGCGCCTCGAGGCCGCCCGGCAGGAACGTCTAGCCCTGGATCAACAGAAGCTTGAAGACGAGAAGCGCCAGCAGACCTTGAAGGCGCAAGTCGCGGCCCAGGATGCTGCCCGGGAGAGTGCAGTACCAGCGGCCGCGCCGGCGGATGGCGCAGTCGTAATGGCTGACGGGCGGCAGCGCATATTGCTGAGCCCTCCTGCAGCGGGCGGCACTGCGTCTGCTCCCGCCCCGGCAGCGGCGCATCCGGCTGCCACCGGGCCGGACTCTGCGGCTGAGGTTGCGAGCCCGGCCGCGGCAGCCTCCGCTGAGCCGGTCCAGTCTGCCAACCTCACTGCGCCGCCGCTCCAACCTCGGAGGAGCGGGATAGTGATTTCCCTGCAGGGGAATGCCTCCGCCTACGCCAGCCATGTTCTCTGTGAGAGCCGGAACTACACTCTGGTGCCAATCTGCTATCTGCACAGCAGCATTATTGATTTGCGTCCCTGGGAAAATCTGGTAGTTGAAGTCACTGGTGAGGAGATCACCATCAAGGGCTGGACGCGGCCGGTTCTGAAGGTCGACGGCATCATCAGGAAATAGCCTCTGCCGCAGCAAAGTCCGTTGGCGCCGCGGGTGCTTCCGGCCCTGATTTGCAACCTGGGTTGATCTGCTGGGCAATAATAACTATTTTCGATCAGGAGTAGACATTATGCGCTCTGTTCTTGGCTGGCTGTTGGTGGGGTTGCTCGGACTAAGTAGCCTGCACGGCAAAAACCTGCTGCTGTCCATACCGGCCCAAGACTGCAGCTGCGGCGAGGGATTCAGTGCCAGCGCCGAACTGCTGCAGCAGGACACCGCCATCAGCACCTATAAAATCACCTTCCCCTCCCCGATCAGGACCAGCCTGCCGGAGAACAACACCGTCCCGGGGGAACTGTTCCTGCCCCGGGCGGCAGAGGATGACCGCGGCTCACACAGCCTGCCGGCAGTGCTGGTGTTCCATATCCTGCACGGAAATTACGAACTCGAGCGGCTGCTCTGCGGCAGCCTGGCCCGGGCCGGCATACCGGCTATGTTCTGCAAGATGCCGTATTTCGACGAACGTGCCGGACAGGCCGGCCGCGGAGCCATCTTCGCCTCCACCGACGTCTTCCTCGAATCATTCACCCAGGGTCAGGCCGACGCCCGCCGGGCCATTGACCTCCTGACCTCGCTGCCCGCCGTCGATGCCGGCAAAATCGGCGTCGCCGGGACCAGCCTGGGGGCCATTCTGTCGACCAGCCTGTGCGGCAACGAACCGCGCATCCGGCGCGTGGCTGCGATGCTCGGCGGCGGAGACTTGCGGCGAATCTTCTCCTTCGCCCGCGAGACCCGGCAGTTTCAGAATTTCATCTCCCGGCAAACGCCACCCGACCAGGAGCGCATTTGGTCGCTGCTCGCTCGCATCGACCCGCTGGCCCAGGCTGCAGCACTGCAGAATTTGAGCCGCCGCGGAGCGCTGATGCTGGTTTTTGCCGAGAATGACGACGTGATTCCGCCGGACTGCGCCCGGCAGTTGGCAACCGCCAGCGCGTGTCAGAATGTGACCTGGCTGCCCGGCGCTACCCATTACACTGCCATTGCCGCCCTGCCCGGTCTGGTCAAGCAGAATGTGGCATTCTTTGCCGCGGATCTCCCGGCGGCAGCGTCGGCATCCGCCCCTGCCGGGCAAGAGGCGCTGGCCCAGGTGGCAGCCATCTGTTCGGCTTGGGCCAAAATGTTCACCCCGCCGGCCCCCGGGAAGGGACACGCGCTGCAGTTGCAGGGGAGCATCTCTGCCGCTGCTCAGAAGCACCAGTTCAGCTTATCCTTCCTGCGTCACGGCAACAGTTTCCGCCTGAGTGGAAACATCCCGGAGCTGGGTGAATTCAGCTGCGGTGCTGATGCCGCCGGCACGCCGTGGATGGGCGGCAAAAACCAGCGGCTGTTCATCGGTCGAGGCGAGGCTCAGCCCGGTCGCACCGCGGCACAGTACATCACCCCCAGGCGGTATTTCCGTTTCCAGATGGGCAGCAGCTTCCTGGCGGCCCTGGAGAACGCGCCGGAAATTCTCAATCAGTACCTGGACCTCCAGTCTGACAGCCTGGCGGACGGCTCCCGCCGGCTTAGTCTGCGCAGCAAGAACGGCCTCATCGCCGGCGAGATCGTGCTCACCCTGGATGGCGCCGGGCAGCTGCGGGCGCTGGCCTTTGACCTAGGCAAATACCGGGGCGAAATCCAGGTCAGCCAATGCCTGGCCAATGGCGAGGTATCAGTGCCCGCTGATTTCCCGGCCGGAATGCAGGCCCAGGAGGTGCGCCAGGAAGACCTGTTGCGGATGTGGGCCGCAATCTGGGAATTTTTTCTGGAAAAAATTGACCCCTGAGCGTGGGACTCAGTTGCGATTTTCCGGAGAACGGTTACACTATATGCATTGTCCTTTTCCTTCCGTTTCGGTACAATCACGAACAAATGGAGATATTCCAATGGAAAAATTGCGTCTGGGAGTCGTCGGAGTCGGGTCTGTAGTACGGGAAATCTACCAGTACTTGTATTATCGCAGCGACTACAGCCACCTCCTGGATGTCGTCGCGGTCGCCGACCCGAATGATCAGTTCCGCAACTGGTTCTGTGACACCTTCAACATCCCCGCCGAACGCCGCTTCAAAGACTACCGCGAGATGTTCGCCAAGGTCAAGCTGGAGGCCGCCCAGATCAATACCCCGGACCATATCCATGCCGCACCCACAATCGCCGCACTGGAGGCCGGGCTGGATGTACTGGTCCCCAAGCCCACCGCCGCGACGGTCAAGGACACGCACGCGATGCTCCAGGCCGCCAAGCGCACCGGCAAGCTCCTGGGCATAGATTTCCACAAACGCGAGGACCCCAGAATCAAGGAGGCTGAGGCGCGCTATCAGAGCGGCCGGTACGGCCGGTTCCAGGCCGGCGTCTGGTATATGCTGGACAAGCTGATGATCGCGGACCCCAACCACGTACCCATGTTTTTCGCCACCCCGAATTTTGCCGAGCGGAACACGCCCATTTCTTTCCTGACCGTACACATGTGCGATGCTTTGATCAAGATTGTGGACCTGCGCCCGGTGGAAGTCCGCTCCGTCGGTTTCTCGCACAAGCTCCCCAGTCTCAGCCCGGTGGCCGTCAAGGGTTTCGATCTCTGTGATACGGAAATCATTTTCGCCAATGGTGCGGTAGCGCATATCATCACCGGCTGGCACCTGCCCAACACCGCCCATGCCACCACAGTGCAGTCCAGCCGGATGATCTGCAGCGAAGCGATGTTCGACCTCGGCATCGATACCCCTGGACTGCATGAACTCCACCCGGATGGAATCTTCGAGGTCAACCCGCTGTTCAAAAATTTTGAGAAAGACGGCACAGTGACCGGCTATGGCATCAGCAGTCCTGGCCGGATTTACCAGAAATTCATTGCCAACCACAATGGTCAGCTGACGGCCAAAGTGCGCGAACAGATGATGAATCCCACTTCTTTGGGTTTCTACACCTCGCTGGTGCTGCAGGGTGCGGAGGAGAGTCTGTCGCAAGGCAAGCCCATCGCCGATGGAGTGACCCGCGGTGTCTCCATTGACCTGAAGGCACTGCTGAGCCGCGAACTCGGCTCTGAGGCCTTGAGCGAATACGGCTATTGAGGAGCAAGGTTCCGGTGGCGGGCAAGCACTGCCCCTGGCAGCATACCGGGACACCGGGACCAACCCTGCAGCCCAGCGCCAACTCCCCCGCAATGCGCTGCCTGCATTTGCCCCCGCATCAGAATCGGGCCATGCCCGGCCCGACTGGTTGACTCCTGCTTTAATTTATGCTGTTACCCGCAGCTGAACGGAAACCGCAGTATGTCAAGCATCCCGGATAAATTATTTCTCTGGCTGTGTTTTTGCGCCTTGTCTCTGAGTCTGTTTTTCCTGCCCGCGGGCGTGCAGGAACGCATTCAGGGCACAGTGCGTTTTGCCTCCGAGCCGGGCAAGTGCCTGGCCGCCATTACCGCCCGGATGACCAGGGAGGCTTTGGGGGGGCTGCCGGAAAATATGAGCGTGGCTGAGCGGGATGCACTGCTGCAGGAACTTACCAGTGCCCGGCAGCGGGCTTTCATTGCGGAAAAGAAGATTTATGGTCTGCAGAAAAACAACGACTACCTGCAGTATCTACTGCGCCTCAGCAAGTTGCCGGAGCAGCCTCATGTGCTGGTGGTCTGCGAAGTCATCAAGCGCAACCCGCTGAGCGATTATTACGGCACCCTGTTGATCAACCGTGGTTACAGTGATGGGCTGAAGGCCGGTCAAGCGGTCCGCAGCGTCGAGGGCCTGGTCGGAGTAATCAGCGAGACCTCCGCCCGCGAGGCCGTGGTAACCTTGCTGGGCAGTGCGAAATTCTCCCTGCCCGGCAAAATTGCCGGCAAGGATATCCGGGGCATCATACACTGTCCCGCAGATTACGCTCCCGCGCCGGCCATCCTGGGTTTTTTCCCGCCTGAGTACCTGACCTTGTATTCTTTAAGCGGTGATTCCTTCACCTCAGTAGAAATAGAGGACCAGGTCGTGACCTGCGATTTAGCCGGCGGGAACTTGGTCGCAGACATCCCCATTGGTATCATCCGCAAAATTGAAACCGACACTGCCGGGGCCTGCCGCTATCAGATCAGCCCGGCAGCAGCGCTGGGGCATCTGAATTTTCTGCTGGTCGCCATCCCCAAGTAAGCCATGAATTTCGCGGTCAAAGACCATAGCCAACGCAGTCTGCTGGAAATCAGCCTCGCATTCAATCCGGAGCTGCTGCGGGAGTTCTTCTTCCGCCGGCAGGGCATCTGGAGATATGGGTATATTGTGCTGGCTGACTGCGCACTGCTGCTGCTGTGCTGCGCCAAGCAAATCGTCCTGCCCCATTATTTCCCCGAGATACCCTGCTATGCCGCGGTGCTGCTGCTGGCCTACTTGGGCAGCCGGCGGGCGCTGGCCTGGTCCCTGTTGCTCGCGGTCGCAGGAGGAATACTGCTGGACTCAGGCAATTTCCTGCCCCTGGGGCCCAGCAGCCTGCTGCTCTGCCTGCTGGTCTATCTGGCCTTTCTCCAGACCGGCGGCTCAGGACCGCAAAAGCATCCGGCCCTACTCTCACTGCAGCAGTGCCTGTGCGCCACCAGCATTTTTGTGCTGCTCAATCTGCTCTTCCTGGCCGGGAGCCTGTCCTGGACCGCCCGCCTGGCCTTGCTGCCCCGGCAGCTGCTGCTGGGAGTGCTGGTCAATGCCGTCTTTGCCGGTCCGCTGCTGTTCGCCCTGCTGGATGGCACCGAACGGCTGCTGTTTGGGCAGGCAGCCGGAAGTGCCGGAGAAGCCTGAGTCATGCCTGCGAAGACTGCCTATCCATCCCCGGAGTTAGGGCGCCAGCACAGCAACTGCCGGGTCTTGCGGTTCTTTTTTCTGGCGCTGCTGCTGCTGCTGCTG
>JAAYYJ010000189.1 GCA_012515455.1 Oligosphaeraceae bacterium | reverse complement strand
TGGTAAGCTTCAGGCTGCCATAAGTAGTCCAGGCTTGGGTGAGTGATGGATTTTTGCCATGGTCCACCTGCGGCGGCCCCTCGCGCGCGCGTCCTTAGCGGGATGGGGGATCCCCCCAACGGTGGGGTGGGCCCACCGGCAGAATCAAGGGCACGGGGGAAAAATTAGTGCTTGGGTCAATTTTGTCAAGGCTAATTTCGGCATTTGCATAAAAATACCTATTTCCCTGACAGTTGCTTCCCAGTACAGGATAACGAATCCCAGCCGCGGGAGTGGGTTCGAGCGGGTCTGAACCCGCGTTGCGACTGGATATACTCCAGTGCCTGCAGGAGGCAACGACTATCTTTCCGTCCGGCCGTAAACCAAGTCATTCCGGAGCCGGCAAAAAACTGCGCCTTTCTGCGACAATCTTATGTATCGCCCTTGCAGGGCTGCTAATGATAATAATTTTCCATTATCCAGGGCGGCGCCGCCTCCGGCGTACTTGCCCTGGGTATGTCGCGCCCCTTATATGTTATTTTCATTCCCGCAATTTCCACCACAGCGAGAATATGACTGCAACTCGCCGGGACTGTGGGGGAAGAAATTGCGGAATGCAAATTGGCAGGGGGTCTGCGGGGCTTTTGCCTTCTGGTCAAGATATTCCGGAGAAAGTCTGCATTCGCGCCGCGATGTCAGC
Source organism: Oligosphaeraceae bacterium (assembly GCA_012515455.1). GTDB lineage: Bacteria > Verrucomicrobiota > Lentisphaeria > Oligosphaerales > Oligosphaeraceae > JAAZIZ01. Next base: position 3,616 of record JAAYYJ010000189.1, on the reverse strand, counting down.
GGCGATGGCTTCTGCCGTGAGTCCGAACACCTCCCGCAGTTTCTGGGGCTTGCCGTGGGGGATGATGGTATCCGCCGGCCAGCCGTATCCCTTGATCGGCTGGTGCGGCAGGTTGCCCAGTGCTTCAGTCAAGGCGCTGTACAGACCGCCGGTGAGGCAATGGTCCTCGATGCTGAATTGCGGCAGATGGGCGAAAGACCGGGCCAGTTCAGCCGGGAAGGGGGCCATAAAGCGGGGATTCACGATTTGGGCCGGCAGATTATGCCTCTGCAGCAGGATGGCGCCGACGGCAGAGGCGGTTCTGAGTTCCGCCCCCAGGCCCCAGAGCAGGAGCCTCGGGGTGGCTCCGCCCGGCGCGGGCAGCAGTGCGGCCTGGCCGAGCTGCAGTGGTTCCGGGGGGCAGTCCGGGTCGGGCTGCCAGGGTGTTCCCTTGGGATAGCGCAGCAGCACCGGCTGTTTCAGGTCGTAGGCCCAGTTCAGCATGGCGGTCAGTTCTGCGGTGCTGGCCGGCTGCAGAATGATCAGTCCCGGCAGGGCTCTAAGGAAGGCCAGGTCATAGATGCCATGGTGGGTAGGGCCGTCTTCGACCACTCCGGCGCGGTCGCAGGCGAAGATCACCGGGAGCTTGCTGAGGAGCACGTCGGTATAGAGGCAGTCCAGGGCCCGCTGCAGGAAAGTCGCATAGATGGCACAGACCGGGCGTCGTCCTGCGCCGGCCAGTCCGGCCGAGAAAGACACCGCGTGTGCTTCGGCGATGCCGACGTCGTGGCACTGCTGGGGGAAGCTCTGCTGGAAGGCGAGCAGTCCGGTGCCGGGGATCATCGCGGCGGAGACGGCTTCGAGCTCGGGGTGTTTCCGGCCCAGTTCAACCATCGCCTGGCTGAAAGCAGCGGTGAAGCCGCCGCCGTCAGGCGGGGCGATGGCTCCATCGGGCAGGGAGTAGCCGCTGACGCCGTGATACCGGGTCGGGTTGGTGCTGGCGAAATCGCAGCCGCGGCCCTTCTCGGTCAGGACATGCAGGATCAGCGGGCCGGTCAGGTTCCTGGCCCGGGCGAGTACTTCCAGCAGCACTGCCAGGTCATGGCCGTCGATCGGTCCGAGGTAGCGCAGGCCGAGTTCCTGGAAGAGTACGCCGGGGGGCAGCAGCAGGCCTTTGAGCGAGTCTTCCAGGCGGCGGAGGAGATTGCGCAGCCGGCTGGGGCAGGGGGCCTTCGCCACCACTTTGATTACGCCGCGGCGGAAGCGGTTGTACAGTTTGCCGGAGATCAGGCGGTTCAGGCAGCGGGCCATGGCGCCGACATTGGGCTGGATTGACATCTGGTTGTCATTGAGGATAACCAGCAGATTCTGGCCATACGCTTTGGCCATATCCAGAGCTTCCCAGGAGATGCCGCAGGTCAGGGCACCGTCGCCGACCACCGCGATGGCTTTGCGGGTCTGCCCGGCCCGGTTGCTGGCCGCGGCGTTCCCCAGCGCCAGGGAGATTGCGGTGCCGGCATGTCCGGCGGCGGCGGGGTCGTGGCGGGATTCGGCTGGGGTGGGGAAACCGGCGCAGCCCTGGTATTGCCTGAGGGCCGAGAACAGTTCCCCCCGTCCGGTCAGGAGTTTATGGGCGTACGCCTGGTGTCCGACGTCGAAGAAAATGGCATCTTCCGGTGAGTGGAAGGTTTTATGCAGTGCGACAATCAGCTCGACCGTACCCAGGCTGGCCGCCAGGTGTCCGCCATTTTCCGCCACGGTGCTGATGATGGTGGTGCGGATTTCCTGGCAGAGCTCAGCCAGCTGGGCGGTATTGAGCTTCTGCAGGTCAGCGGGGTGATGGATTTGTTCCAGGAACATCAGTGGTGACCTTGATCAGGGCAGCCGGGGGAAACCGTCAGTCCTTTTCCCAGTTGCGGTTTTCCGGATAGCGCCAGACACGCCAGAGGAAGAGCGGGTTGCCGAGGATGTAGCGCTTGAACATCCGGCGGGGTTCCTGCCAGAGCCGGAATAGCCATTCGCCTCTCAGGCGCCGCAGCCAGTGCGGAGCGCGCGGGATGCGGCCCGAGGCGAAATCGAGCAGTCCCCCCACGGCCAGGCAGACCCGGCAGTTCAGTTGCCCCCGGTGTTCGGCGATCCAGAATTCCTGCTTGGGCACACCCATTGCGACCATGAGGACATCGGGTGCTTTGGCATTGATGTCCTGGATCAGGGCGGTGCAGTCGTCCGGGAAATAGCCGTGCCAGGTGCCCAGGATGCGCAATTCCGGGTACTGGGCCTGGAGTTTTTCCCTGGCGGCCTCGGCCACACCGGGTTTTCCCCCGAGCAGGTAGAGGCTGTGCCCGGATTGGCAGAGCAGCGGCAGCATGTCCGTGCCGTTGACATTTTCCAGCACCGGGGTGCGGCGGTTCCTGGCCGCGATGGCGACCCCGACGCCGTCGGCCCAGACCTGGTCGGCCTGATTCAGCAGCCTGGCATAAGCGCGGTCACGGAACGCGAGGTTCAGGCAGTGGGCATTGACGAAGCAGCAGAATGCGGGTGGCTGCGCCGGTCTGGCGACATAGCCGGCGATGGCGGTCAGTGCCTCCTGCATGCTGCCGGTGGAAAACGCCACCCCGAAGACGCGGGCCTGGGGGTGGTCAGCAGTGCGGGTGGGTGAAGTGGTCACAGTGCTTGTCCCTGGGCTGGGGCGGCCCGGTTCGAGGGGGGAGTGCGGGGCAGTCAACCGCACCACGCAAACACGGGGAGATTATTGCTGTCGGGGGGCAGGAGGGCAGGTTAAGCAAAAAGCCGGGCAATGCAGGGTGACATTGTCCGGCGAGGGCAGAGGAGCTGCGGGGCAGAGCGGCGGGAAGATCAGGGCAGCGCCTGGACCCGGCAGCGGTATATTCGCGGTTCGGGGGTGGGAGCAGGATTATTTCTGCAGTTTCTGCACCCGGTCGGCGAGTTTGCTGCCGGCCCGGAATTTCACGACTTTGCGCTCGGGGATAGTCACGGTGACGGTGGGCTTGTTGGGGTTACGCCCGATGCGGCTCTTCTGGGTGACGATCTCAAAAACGCCGAAACCGCGCAGCTCGATATGACCGCCGCTGGCCAGTTCATCGGAGATGACGTCCAGAGTGGCTTGAAAAGCGTCAATGGCTTCCTGCTGCGTCAAATTGGCGCGCTCAGCGATTTCAATGGCGATTTTTCTTTTGGTCATGGTAGTGCTCATGTCAGATTTTCCTTTTCTTTGTCTCGGGTTGCGTTCGCGGTATCAGGGGATGGAAATACTCACTGCCTTGGTGGCTTGAACAGCTTGTTTGATTTTCTCAACCGCCTCGGCTGGCACCGGCCGGTCGGTCAGGACGATGGAGAGCGCCTTGCTGCCCTCGGTATTGCGGGGGGCGTGAATGTCTTCGATATTGATATTGTTTTGTGCACAGGCGGAGGTGATTTGGGCCAGTACTCCGGGGCGGTCGGCGTACTCGACGATGAAGATATTACCCTGCGGGACCAGATAGATGCGGTTGAAGTCATCAATCCGGGAGATCATCAGGGTGTTCTCAGTGATGGTGCCGCGGAGGCTGACTTTGCTGCTGCCGGTCTCAAGGTCGATGGTCATGGCATTGCCGTAGCGTTTCATCTCGTCCACCGG
>JAAYYJ010000188.1 GCA_012515455.1 Oligosphaeraceae bacterium | reverse complement strand
CGCTGGACACCCGCACCGCCCAGGTGGAATTGCGCATCCCGAACCGCCGGGATGACTACGGGAACTACAAATTGAAGCCCGGCATGTATGTGACTGCAGAAATTCTGATTGAGACGCGTGAGGACGTCATTGCCATCGACAGCGCCTTGCCGATCCGCAACCTTGAGCGGCAGCTCGTCTATCGGGTCAAGAATGACAACACCGTGCAGGCCGTCGACGTGAAACTCGGGACACGCTTCGGCGACCGGGTCGAGGTCCTGGATGGTCTGCAGGAGGGCGACCAGATTGTGATTGTCGGTCAGCATCGCCTGACTGATGGTGCGGCCATCAAAGTCCTGGCGGGGAACCGCCTGGAGATGCGGGAAGGCAAGTGATGCGCGCAGTCCGGCCAGCCCTGCAACCCATTCCGCTCTCCGGAGCGGAGATATTATTCAGCCCTAACACATTGCATAAATTATGAAATTACCGGAATTTGGGGTTAACCGCCCTGTCGCCACGGCGATGCTTTTTCTATCGGTTCTGACTCTGGGCATCATCTGCTTCAGCAAGCTCGGTATTGATTTGGCTCCCGAGATTGAGCCCACCCGGGTCACGGTGATGACGTCCTGGGAGGGTGCGTCCTGCGAGGACGTGGAGAACAAGGTCACCCGGGTGTTGGAAAAACGTCTGGGCTCGGTTTCGAACCTGGACGAGATTCGTTCCTCTACCTCCGAGGGGCGCTCGGTCATTTCCTGTCAGTTTACCTGGGGGACTAATATTGACGAGGCCTGCAACGACATCCGTTCCAAGGTCGACACTGCCAAACGCAATCTGCCCGATGACGTTGATGATCCGGTAATCTACAAGTTCGATACTGCGGATATGCCGATTATGCTGATTGGCGTGACGGCGCGGGAGAGCATCGAAAAGCTCTATGAGACAATTGATGACGAGGTCTTCCAGCCCCTGCAACGCCTGGAAGGGGTGGGATCGGTCGACGCATTTGGCGGTCTGAAGCGCCAGATCAATGTCACGCTGTCGCGTGAGCGTCTGGCCGGGTACGGCCTGACCTTGAGCGATATCGAGAATGCGATTGCCAACGAGAACAAGACCCTCCCGGCCGGAAACCTGAAGATCGGCATCATCGAATACACCATCCGGGTGCTGGGAGAATATGTCGATCCGGAGCAAATCCGGGAGATTCCCCTGCTGCAGAAGGACGGCGCCATTGTGCGGCTGAAAGATGTCGCCGAAATCCGGGACTACTTCAAGGAGATCACCCAGTTCGTCGAGACCATGGGCCGCGACGGCATGCTGATGATCGTGCAGAAGCGCACCGGCGCCAATACCGTGGCCGTCTGTGCAGCGGTGCGGGAAGAACTCAAACGCCTGGAAGGAGTCATCCCCCGGGATATCAATTTTTTTGTGGTCAACGACTCCAGTACTTTTATCACCCAGTCGATTGACAATGTCAAGGGCACGGTTTACTGGGGTGGCCTGTTTGTGGTTCTGGTCTCGTTGTTCTTCCTGCGCAATATCCGTACCTCACTGGTGGTGGTTTTGACCATCCCCTTCTCGCTGATTATGGCCTTCTGTTTCATGTACTTCATGGACTGGACCATAAACATGATCAGCCTGTCCGCTCTGGCCATCGCCATCGGCATGGTGGTCGACAATGCGATTGTGGTTCTGGAGAATATCATCAGTCAGGTCAACCGCGGGGTCAAGGTCCGCGAGGCATCCATGTTCGCCGCCTCTGAGGTTGGGCTTTCACTGACCGCCTCCACCGCAACCACCATCTGCGTATTCCTGCCTCTGGTCTTCGTCGAGGGTGCTTCGGGCATTATGTTCAAGCAGCTGGGGGGACTGGTGACCGTGACTTTGCTGGCCAGCCTGGCCTGTGCCCTGACCCTGACCCCGATGCTCAGCTCAAAACTCCTGCGGACGATTCCGCGGACTAAAAAGGAGATCGCGGCGGCCGCCAGCAAACGTTCCTGGCGCAAAATCGTTTATGCCTGGAGCGAGCGGTGCTTCCAAGCTTTCGAGGCCATGTACGGCAGTCTGCTGGGCATTTGCCTGCGCCACCGCAGCCTGGTCATCATTGCCGCGACCCTGGTGGTCGGGTTGTCTATTCTGGTCATTCCTTTCGTGGGAACGGAATTCACGCCGGATCAAGATACCGGCGAGATGGATATCCGCTTCCAGCTGCCGGTCTCCACCCGGGCGGAACTGACGGCTGAGACCAGCCGTCGAATTGTGGAAGTACTGTACCGCAAGGAGCAGGAGCTCCTGTCGGCCAAAGGGCGCCCAGTGACTCCGGCTGAGGATGGCTCGCCGCGGGAGAGCGCCATTCGTTTCACCAACTGGCGGGCGGGTCGGGCCTCCAGCGGCTGGGGCGGGCGCGGGTCTCATATCGGGCGGGTGAATGTGAAACTGCTTTCCTTGGAGGAACGGCCGTACGGGGTCGCGGAATTCGGCAATGCGGTCTTGAGCGAACTGCGGACCTGGCCGGAATTGGACCGGGTGTTCTTGAGTACCTCGAATCGTCTGATGACCAGGATTATGGGGGGCAGCAACGAGAAGCCGATTGTGGTCAAGATTCTCGGGTATGACCTGGAGACCACGCTGGCGCTGGCCAATCAGATCAAGGAACTGGCGCTGGATATCCCCGGCTGTGTGGACCCCAATATCACCTTCGACAATGGCAACCGGGAGATCGTAATCAACATCGACCGCGAGGCCGCCGCGATCCTGGGGGTCAATGTGGACAACATCGTCTCGTCCATCCGGACCTTGTTTTACGGCAATGAAGCCAGTCAGTTCAGGGAAGGTGATGACGAGTATGAGATTTTCGTCCAGCTGGGCGAAATCGAACGCCGGACGGTTAGCGACCTGCTGAACAGCGAGATAACCGTGAACGGCAACCGGGTGCGTCTGGATGCATTTGCCAGCATCACGGAGGAGCTCGGTCCGGTCAGCATCAACCGCACGGGTCAGGAACGGGTGGTATACCTGAATCTGGACATCTATGAGCGTTCGCTGGGCGAGGTCGGGGCAGACTTGAAGCGGGCGATAGCCGAAAAAGTATTCCTTCCACCGGGGGTGGGGATTGATTATGACGGTCAGATCAAAGAGCAGGGCAAGGCCTTCAGTGATTTGACCCTGATGCTGATTCTGGGGATAATGCTGGTTTATATGGTGATGGCGGCGCAGTTCGAGTCGTATCTGGCGCCGTTCATTGTCATGTTCTCGATTCCATTTGCCTTCTCAGGATCAATTTTTGCCCTGGCTTTAACCGGCAAGACCCTGAATATAATGTCCTTTATCGGGCTGATTATGCTGGTCGGCACTGTGGTCAACAATGCGATTGTGCTGATTGATTACGTCAATATCCTGCTTAAACGCGGCACGGCTGTCAGTGAGGCCATTCAGCAGGCCGGCCGCCAGCGTCTGCGGCCAGTGCTGATGACCACCCTGACCACGGTTTTCGGGATGCTGCCGATGGCCATTTCCGGCACCACCGGCTCAGAACTGTGGTCACCGCTCAGCGTGGCCATTATTGGTGGGCTGTCGATTTCCACTCTGGTCACCCTGGTCTTTATTCCCATCCTCTACAGTCTGGTGATTAAAACAAAAACGCGAATTGCCTGAATCCAGGGAGACAAAAGCGATGTTGAAGATGCTGATTATAGTATATAATATCTCCATCCAGGAAGAGGTCATGGACCTTCTGGAAGCGCAGGGCGTGACTTGCTTTACCCAGTGGCCGCGGCTGGTGGGGCGCGGGGTCACGACCGGGCCCAGGCTCGACAACGATGTCTGGCCCGGCGCCAATGCCGCCGTTATGACGGTGGTGGAGGAAGAGCAGGCCGGCAAGCTGATGCTGGCAGTACAGGCATTCCGGGATGAGATCGGCGAGCACGAAGGAGTAAAGGCCTTTCAGCTGCCGGTGGAAAAAATGACCGGCGACATCTGAGCCAGAGGCTCAGTCCCCAACGGCAGTTTTCCGGACGGCTTTGATAATGCCGTATGCCAGAGCGGCGGTGCTGAGCAGCACCACCAGAAGCAGCCACCGCCGGGGGTGCCCCGACGCTGGCGGGGCGGCGTTGCCGAGGGGCAGGGGCATTCCCTGCCGTGCCAGCAGCAGAGCTTTGACCGGAGTGGTCTGCAACCGTGCCTGGCGGATGATCTGCGCGTTGTCGTATTGCGGCTCTTTTTCCCCGGGCGCAGCGGTGAGGCGGTACGGCAGACCGTCCGCGGCCACAAAAAAATACAGTCCCCAGGCTGGGGTGATGGTGCTTATGCCCTGATAGTGTAAAGCCGGGTTGTCGCCATCCTGCAAGGAAATTTGCAATTTTCCGTCCTGTATGGGTGGGAAGCGAATTTCCAGGCTGTCTTTTTTCAGCCCCGGCAGGTCCAGCGTCCAGATTCTCTCCTGAGCCAGGGGGATTTCGCCGTTAGCAGTCAGCTGGCAGACGCGAGCCTGCCGGCTGAAGTTTTTTTCCTGGCATTGGACTTTAAGGCCATAGACCGGATAGCATTGGGGCTGGATGGTGATGACGGTCTGATTTTTCTTGGGCTGGGCCTCAAGGTGCATCTCTGCGCTCTCCGGGTACAGCCAGCAGGGACCGGCCGCCGAGTCGTAGGAAAAGCGCTGCCAGAAGCGCACTGCATCGATCTTGAACGGCTGTGCCTGCACCTGCAGCTTCTCGCTGGCGGATGACTGCCCCGCCTCATCCCAGGAGCGCTGCACCGAACGCAAGGGCGATTGACGTTCCAGGGAAGCCCGCGAGACCAGGACCTTGAACTGGCGGAACTTGCCGCTGTCGAACTCCAGGTCGGTATTTTTCAAGCTGAGCGTACGGCTGCTCTCAAAAATTAGTCCGTCCTGGAGGAGGATATGCCATTGCTGTCCGTCCCAGCCGGAAATCTGCACCTGCTGTTCAAAATTCTGCAGGCTGGTCTGGATGCTCAGTCCGGTGGGCTGGGGGGCTTTGTCCTGCAGCAGGAAGTGCATTTCCAGACTGCCGTCCGCTCCTTCCTTGACCAGTTGCGGCTGGCTGGGGCAGCTGTTCAGACCGAACTCTGTACGGCTGGTATGCAGTTGTTCCCGCAGCCAGGGCACTGTCCGGTTCTGTCCGTCCATAATCCGCAGTGCCTCTGGTCGTCCACCGAGGCTAAGCAAGACCTCCGCCGGGATTTCCAGTGCTGCCAGGGAGGGCTGCTGCAGCGGGATATCGAGCAGGTACTCGCATTCTGCTGCGTTGAGCAGGCAGGACAGCAGACAGACGGACAAGAACAGTCTGGTAACGCGCATATCGCCTCCCCAAAATATTTTTTGCCAGTGGGTCTGGCTATTGGCGGCAGTTGAAGAGCAGTATTGCCAGGATCATCAGGATGGCTGCAGCGACCCGGCGCAAAATGATCTGCCAGGAGACACGTTCTTCGAGGTAAGTCAGTCCGGCCTTGGCCAGGATGTACCCGGCCAGAATGGCCCAAAGTCCGCGGGTGCTTTGGGCGATATTGCCGTTGACCGTGCCGATCAGGGCGAAACAGGCGAACAGGAAGACGATGCCGGTGATCCAGGTCAGGGCAAAGGGCGCGGTGTGAATCCAGCTCTGGCGCCCCTGCCGGCTGGTAAGGGGCAGGAGCAGCAGCCCGAGTACACCGCTCAAGGTGTAGGACAGGCTGGTGCAGAGCAAGGACTGCAGCGCCAGCCCTTCTATCCCAAGAGAGGCAACGACTTCCATCTGGCGCTTGATGCAGGTGTCCGAAAGAGAATAACCGGTGCAAGCCAGTATGACCAGAAAAAAACTGGGCAGGGGAATTTTACGTCCCGCGTTGTTCAGCATCAGTGCCGAACTCAGGGTGCAGATGATGGCCAGAACCTGCAGCCAGCCATACTGTTCACTGCGAAAAACAATGGCATTCAGGAAGGCCAGAATCACCAGTTTGAGGCCCAGCAGCGGCACCAGCCGGGAGGAATCCACTTTCCGCTGGGCCAGGAACAGGCAAGTTTGTCCCAGGAGATAACAAAGCACCCCTGCCAGGGTAATCGGGAGCCAGAGCCGGAGGTCCTGCCAGACCTGCTCCCGCCAGAACAGCGGCAGTGCAACCAGGGCAAGGCCGCCCATGATGACATGAGCCCGGGCCAGCAGTCCCAGTGAACCCATATCCGGGTGCAGTCGGATGGCCCGGCTGGAGCAGAAAAAAGCCAGGGCCATAAACAGTGCCGCCACCAGCCCGCAGATAACTCCTAGGATTGACATAGTATGCGAATTCAGTGGTCAGTACTGCCGGCGGCCGGGGCGTGGGCCAGTCTGCTCAGCCGAAGAGCTCCTTCTCGCTGATGATTTCCACCCCGCCGTTCTGCAGTGCCGCCACTGCCCGCTCGCCTTCGCTGAAGCGGAACACGATCAATGGCCGCTCGCTCTTGGGCTCGGCGATGGCGTACATGTACTCGATGTTGATATTGGCCGCATTCAGGTCCCCGAGGACCTTGGCCAGACCACCGGGGCGGTTGTCCACTGCCACCACGGTAACATTGTTGATGCGGCAGACAATTTTGCCTTCGCGCAGGCATTTCTCCGCGGCTTCGACATCGTCTACAATCAGGCGCAGGATCCCGAAATCATGGGTGTCAGCCACAGACAGAGCGCGGATATTGACATTAGCCTCCCCGAGAAGGTGGGTGACTTTGGCCAGACGGCCGACCTTGTTCTCTAAAAAGACCGATAGTTGTCTAACTTTCATATTATCCTCCTGTGACATTTAGAATCTTCCGGGGGATGAGGCTTAGTTTAGTTTGCGCAAATCCAGCACGCGTTTGGCTTTGCCAATACTGCGTTCGATGGTGCCAGGCTCGACCAGGGTGATCTTGGCACTCAGACCGATCAGCTGTTTGATTTTCGAGGAAATCTCGGCCCGCAGGGCTTCGAGCACCCGGACCTCGTCGGAAAATACCAGTGGACTGACCTCGACCCGGACTTCCAGATCGTCCAGCGCTTTCTCGCGGGAGACCACCAGCTGGTAATGTGGCTCGGTGCCCTTGATGCTCAACAGCACGCTCTCGATCTGGGAGGGGTAGAGATTAACCCCGCGGATGATCAGCATGTCATCGCTGCGCCGGCGCACCCGGTCCATCCGGACCATGCTGCGCCCGCAATCGCAGCGGTCATAATTCAACCGGGAGAGATCGCGGGTGCGGTAGCGGATCAGCGGCATACCGGTTTTGCTGATGGTGGTGAAGACCAGCTCGCCCTCTTCGCCAGGCGCTTTGACTTCGCCGCTGCTGGGGTCGATGATTTCCGGCAGGAAGTGATCCTCGAAGACATGCAGTCCGCAGCGGGCCTCGCAGTCAGAGGATACTCCCGGGCCGATGATTTCGGACAAGCCGAAGATATCATGGGCACGTACGCCGCTGCCGGTCTCAATGCGCGAGCGCATCTCCTCGCTCCAGGGCTCAGCGCCGAAGAACCCGACGCGGAGCTTGGTTTTTTTCAGATCGAAGCCGATTTTTTCGGCCTCTTCCATGATATGGATAAAGAACGAGGGGGTGCAGCAGATGCCGGTGACATTGAAATCCTTAATCAGCATCAGCTGCTTTTCGGTGGCCCCGCCGCCCATGGGGATGACCGCACAGCCCAGGCGTTCGGCGCCGCCGTGCGCGCCGAGTCCGCCGGTGAACAGGCCGTACCCGTAAGATATAAGCACGATGTCATCGACGCTGACTTTGCCCATCATCAGCACCCGGCTGACAGTCTCCGACCAGACCTCCAGGTCATTGCGGGTGTAACAGACCACGGTCGGCTTGCCGGTAGTGCCGCTGGAAGCATGGATGCGGACGATGTCCCGCATGGGGGTGGAAATCAGCCCGAAGGGATAGGCATCGCGCAGGTCGGCTTTGTTGGTGAAGGGGAATTTACTCAGGTCCCGCAATGATTTCAGGTCTGAGGGTTTGACGCCGGCGCGGTCGAAGGACTGCCGGTAAAACGGCACATTTTGGTACACCCGGTGCAGGGTTTCGCGCAGTCGTTCCAGTTGCAGGTTTTCCAAAGCCCGGCGCTCGACGAAGTCTTTCAAATGGAGATCGGCAATCATATCCATTGTTCCCCTGGTAATCTCAGGTCCGTAAAGCCGCCCCAACCTGAGGCGGTAAAACTCCCGTACACGCAAGTTAATTTAACTGCCGGGTTTTATTTTACAATCCCGGCCGGGCAGTTCCAGGGTATTTCACGGTTGCACCGGGAAAAACTTGTTTCCCGGTAATCCGATGCTACAGTAACATCTGTCCCCGTGCTCTAGCCGGGGAGGGATAGTACGGCTCAGGAGCCCGGGAAGAAGCAGGAGCAGGCCCGGACAGCAGCAGACAGGAAGATATGCACGGACTGATTTTCGCGATTGAGAAATTTGCCGTCCACGATGGACCGGGAATCCGCACCGTGGTGTTTTTCAAGGGCTGCCCCCTGCATTGTTTGTGGTGTCATAACCCGGAATCACAGTCCTGCCAGCCGGAGATATTGTTCTCGCCGGAGAAATGCATCGGCTGCGGCTGGTGCCTGCAGGCCTGCCCGGAGAGCTGCCACCTCAGGGGGGCGAACGGTGAACATCGTTTTGAGCGCACGCACTGCCGCCAATGCGGGCTGTGTACTCGTGACTGCTATGCCGGGGCGCTGGAAGTAGCCGGCCAGCAATACACGGTCGCAGAAGTAATCGCTGCAGTCATGCAGGACAAGGTCTTCTATGACCATTCCGGCGGCGGTATCACTCTCTCGGGCGGCGAGCCCATGGCGCAGTTCCCCTTCGCCCTGGCACTGCTGCAGACCGCCCGCAAGCAGGGCTTGCATACCTGCCTGGAGACGTGCGGGCAGGCGCCGTACCGGCATTTTCGCCAGCTGCTGCCGCTGGTGGACCTGTTCCTCTATGATTACAAGGCCACGGACCCGGGACTGCACCGTGAACTTACAGGTGTGAACAACGAACAGATCTTGACAAATCTGCGCCAGCTGGACCGGGACGGGGCGAAGATCATCCTCCGCTGCCCGCTGGTGCCGGGCATCAACGACGATCCGGGCCATCTGGCGGGAATCGCCAGTATCGCTAATTCATTGCGCCATATCCAGCAGATCGACCTGGAGCCGTATCATCCTCTGGGGAGCGGCAAATGCCAGCGGCTGGGACGGGAGTATCCGCTGGCGCTGAGTGACTTCACCCCGGAAGAGCGCATCTCCGGCTGGTTGAACACAGTGCAGTCCCAGACTGCGGTCCCGGTGCAGAGGAGTTGAGATGCAGGCTGCGGAGCGCTGCATAACCAAGCCAAGCAGGAATACACGATGAAGATTATGCTGATGACCGATTTGGAAGGCGTGGCCGGGGTCCTGAATGCCGTGGATTGGATTCATCCCGACAGCCGTTACTATGATCAGGCCAAAGAACTGCTGACGGCGGAAGTCAATGCCGTGGTCGAGGGCTTTGCCGCTGCCGGGGCGGAGGAAATCGTGGTTGTAGACGGGCATGGTCCGGGGGCGCTGAACCCCGCCCTGCTGGACCGCCGGGCCTGGCTGAGCCGCGGGGCTTTCCAGCCGGTTTGGCCTTTCGGACTGGACCGGAGCTTCGATGCGTATTCCTGCGTGGGGCAGCACGCCAAATCGCGCACGCCGTTCTCGCATTTAACCCATACGGGGTCATTTGCCTGCTTGAGCATGGCGGTTAACGGTTATGAAATCGGCGAGTATGGCGAGATGGCCCTGTGCGCCCGGGAATTGGGCGTGCCCAGCATCTTTGCGGCAGGTGAGGAGGCGTTTACCCGGGAAGCGGCTGAACTGACCCCCGGGGTGGTCACCGTGGCGGTGAAAAAAGGCGTGCTCGATGATACCTTCGATGATTATGATGCCTACAGCTACGAGCGGGCCAAAGCCAGTGCCATCCATCTGGCCCCTGCCCGGGCCAGGGAGCTGTTGCGGGAGGGGGCCTTCCAGGCAGTACAGAAATTCCAGGCCCGCCCCGCATCTTTCCGGTACCGGGTCTTCACCGCGCCGTATACGCTGGTGATCAGGACCCGCCCCGCGGAGGGGCGGCCGCCCAGGACCAGCACCAGGATTCACCCGGACAGCTTTATTGAGTTGATGAATGCCGGCGGTTGAGTTCTTGCACTACTACCCGTCTGGGCCGGGAGGTTATTCCACGGTGCGTTCCCAGATGGACAAGGTCTGGCGGCTCCGGTCGCTGAAAAAAGTCGCTTTGCTGATATCAGTCTCGCGGGTGATGCGATAACAGGTGCGCAGTTCGCGGTCCTGCTGGTAGGCGGCCGCAGTAATGACCGCGAGGTTGTTCTCGGTGAAATTAAAAGCGCTGCGGATTTTGCTCAGGAGCTCGATGTCCAGACTGTCGTCCAGCGCGGTGCCATGTTCCTCCCATTGCTGGCGGGCTTCCAGGACCTCCGCCAGCTCGCTGTCACTTAAATCCAGGACGCGCTGAATGAGCTCAGGGCTGGCCGAATAAAACGACGCTTTGGGGGCGGCTGCGCCCCGGCGTCCGCCGGTGACTTGAAAAGACATCCCCGGTGGGGGGACAATGGCGATTTCACCAGTGATGACGTTGCGCCAGTTCGGCAGCCAGTATATTTCTCCCCGGAACTCGATTTTGCCGTTCCTGGGCAGGGTTGGGAAGCCCTCGGTCAGATATTCATCGCCTTCCATGCCGTTGAGCTTGCGCAGGTCGTCACTGTCGGTATAATCATCCAGGACGTCGAGAAAAATATTGATTTCATCCAGCAGGTCCACTTCGTCAGGTGAGACATTGTTGCGCAACGAGGCCGGCTCGCTGATTTTGAATCCTTCTTCTCCGGAAGACAGATAAGTGAGCACCAGTCCGTTGTCGAAAGCATGGGGCCGGCGGTCCAGCATCCAGGGTTCGAAGTCTTTGGCGGCGCGCAGTTCATCCTCGGCGGTTTGTCCCAGACGGCGGTTGCTGAACAGCCTGCGGTCGGTCAGGTGCATCCAGAAGGTTACCTCGGCTGCGGATTCGGCCTGATAGCGCAGGCGTGATTTAGTGGTCAGCACCATTTCCTCTTTCGCGATGACCTCGGTAATCAGCATCAGGTGGGCGATCAGCAGCATGCTGGCGGCCAGTACGCCAAGAACCATAATCAGGGCCACGCCTGAGTCGTGTTGGTCGGTGCGGGGGTGGCTCATCGTTTGTCGTCCGGTAAGGGCTCCCATTTGCCAAAGCGTTCCCGGTAGCCGCTGCCCATAGTGCGGCGCAGCCAGGATTCGGTGCGTCCATCCTGCCAGTTGATGGTCAGCAGCACTGCCAGCGGGACATCCATGCGCTCGGAATTCTCGGTCTCCCATTGGTCCAGCCAGAGCAGGCGCTGTTCCCAGTCGGAGCTGTCATCGGCGGACCAGTCGGCATAGCTGAAGCGGATGCTCTCGACGCCTTCGGCCAGCAGTGCGGTCTTCTTGCGCTCGCCGGCCTGGTCCCAATCCAGGAACGGACGGTCGCTGTAGACGATATGCAGCTTGCCGTCCTCGAGCAGGAATTCGGCGAAGCGCAGGCAGCCTTCGATTTCATCGTTCAGGCGGTGGATGTAGGCGCAGCGCAGGCTGTCCGGGCTGGCGAGGATAAAGGGCACGCGATTCCCATCCTCATCCGGCCAGGTGAAAGGGATGATGTTTTCCAGCAGAGCGCTGATGCTGCGGTCCAAGGCCAGCAGTTCACTGAAGCGGTTGCGCTCGGTGACAATTTTCTGCCAGCTGCGGCTGGTCTCCCGGGAATAGGCAAAGAGAGCCAGAGCCACCAGCATGAAGATGCTGACTGCGATGATGATTTCCAGGAAAGTGAAGGAGGCTTTTTTCATTCCAAGTCCTCCTCTTTGACCAGTTTCCGGATCCGCAATTCCTGCATCAGGTTCCCGGCTGCATCGAAGACTTGGATGTGGTATTCTCCCAGGCGCCATTCCCGGATGGATTCCAGTGCGTCCTCGGGCAGGTCCTCGAGGTCATAGAGCTGGCAGCGGCTGGAGAAGCCTTGCGGCAGCAGTCCTTCGGGCAGCTGCGCGTTTGCGCCTCCCAGCAGGTAGCATTCTGTAGCCTGGCTGAGCAGATGCTGCCGGCCCCAGCGTTTCTCCGCCCGCAGGAGTCTGGCCCGGGCGCTGCCGATGATGCCCATGCTGGCGACCACTGCCATCGCCAGCAGAGTGGCGGCAATCATTACCTCCATCAAGGTAAAATTATGTCTCTTCATCTTCATAACATGGTGTACTGGACAGGTGTTTCTCCGGGTTACGAGCGTATCCGGGGACTGGAAACATGGTTCTGTCCGTTGGGAGGCAGGTCTTTATCCGTTGGCAGTCAGATGCTGGATTTCTTGTTCGGCCTGGGCCGCCAGCGCTCTGGTCTGGGGGTCGAGCCACTGCTGTTTGGAGAGCCAGAACAAGCCTCTGGGCAGGGTCCGCCGCTGGGTCTCGGAGATGCTGGTCTTGAATCTCAGCAGCTCGACTGCCAGGCAGGTATAGAGCATTGCCTCCAGCAGCTCCAGGGGCAGGGTGCTGCCGGGATTCTGCTGCTTGATGATCTGCCGGGTTTTCTGCAGTTCTGCCAGAGTTGTGTCCGGTCCTTGGATCAGAGCCCGAAAGGTCCGGTCCAGGCCCGGGACAGTCTCCGACTGCAATTCCAGCCAGAAGGCACTCATGTCCTGAGAGGAGAGGAAATGCTGAGTGAGGATTTCCGGATCGAGAGTTACGGCCTCGGGCAAAATCTGGTGCAGGGCCTGCCATTCCTGCATGACCAGGCGCGGGTCGGAAATGGTGCTCATCAGCAGCGCTTCCAGCTGCTGGAGCAGATAGTGCTTGGCCTTCTCTGAATTGCGATAGCGGGTCCGCAGCGACAGCGTCCCGGGGCGCTCTTGGTAGGACCGGCTGGATAAATCATCGAGCAGGCACTCAAACAGTTCCGAGCCGCCTTCAGCAAGGCAAATTTCCCGCACCCGCCGCATGGCCTCGTGGATGATTGCCTGGGCCCACTGGCGGTCGAAGAAAGGATCGCTGGGCAGGTTGTCCAAGGGCTGGAAATGTTTCCCGTTTGGGGTCTCGTACTGTTTTTCAAACAGATACAACTCCAGTGATTCGCGAATCAGAGTCCGGAAGCAGACCCCTACTTTACGGCTGTCGGACTGAAATTTGTCTTTGACGTACTGATCCGCGAAGAAATTTTCCAGAATTTTTCTGGCTTTGCCGGGGGCGAAGTGGTGGCTGCAGATCAGAGATGAGAGCAGCACTTGGTAATTCTGGTCGGCACAGAGCCAGGCCGCCGAGAGGCCTTCGGCAGTTGTGGACTGTTCGGCTGCAGAATGTATGTTTTGCGCAGGAGCCATAGTCGGGAAGGAGTTAATGGCGCAATTGCAAGCCCTGCCCTGCGGGGAGGTAGGGGGTCCCGGTCACTGCGAGCGAGAGTCAGTCGTGCTCAGCAGTGCAGGCGATGCCCAGTTCCGACAGCTGCTTGGGGTCGACATCGCTGGGGGAATCAGTCAGCAGACAGGATGCTTTGGCGGTTTTGGGGAAAGCGATTACTTCCCGGATGGATTTGGCGCCGGTCAGCAGCATCACAAAACGGTCGAAGCCGATGGCCAGTCCGCCGTGCGGCGGGGCACCGTAACTGAAGGCTTCCAGGATATGTCCGAAGCGCAAGCGCGCTTCCGCGTCGCTGATGCCCAAAGTCTTGAACATCAGTGCTTGCAAGGACTGATTGTGGATGCGGATCGAGCCGCCGCCCAATTCCACCCCGTTGAGGACAATGTCGTATGCCTTGGCCCGGACTTTGCCCGGATCGCTGCTGAGCTTCTCGATGTCTTCATCCAGGGGGCTGGTGAAGGGATGGTGCACGGCGGCATAGCGCTGCTCTTCGGGGTCCCATTCCAGGAGCGGGAATTCCACCACCCAGAGGAATTTGTCAGCCTGGCCGCGGTTCAGGCCGGCCCGGTCGGCAATTTCCAGGCGCAGGCGTCCCAGTGCCTCGCAGGCCACCCGCCAGGAGTCAGCGATCAGCAGCAGCAGGTCGCCGGGTTCGGCCGCCAGGGTTTTCCGCAGGGAGTCCTTCTCGGCCGGGCTGAGAAACTTCGCGGCTGAGCCGCTGAAATCGCCGTTCGGCTCGATCTTCAGCCAGACCAGACCTTTGGCACCGAAGAGTTTGGCCGTCTCGGTCAGCTCATCCAGGACCTTGCGGCTGCAGCTCTCGGCCATCCCTTTAGCATTAAAGCCCTTGATTACGCCGCCGTTTTCCTGCACTGCGGTGAAAGCCCGGAAGGTGCTGTTGGCGAAGACTGCAGTGAGGTCCTGCAGTTCCAACCCGAAGCGCAGGTCTGGTTTGTCCGAGCCGTATTTATCCATGGCGGTCTGCCAGGTCAGTCTGGGCAGGGGCAGTTCCAGTTCCAGTCCATGCACGTCCTTGACTACTGCGGCGATGAGTTTTTCCACTAGTGTGATGACGTCATCCTGATCGACGAAGCTCATCTCCAGGTCCACCTGGGTGAATTCCGGCTGACGGTCGGCGCGCAGGTCCTCATCGCGGAAGCAGCGGGCGATCTGGAAATATCTCTCCAAGCCGCCGACCATCAGCAGCTGTTTGTACTGCTGCGGCGCTTGGGGCAGGGCGTAGAAGGTCCCGGGTCTGACCCGGCTGGGGACCAGGTAATCGCGGGCGCCCTCGGGAGTGCTCTTGCTTAAAATCGGCGTTTCCACTTCGATAAAGCCATTCTCGTCCAACTGGTCACGCATGATTTTAGCGATGCGGTGGCGGAGGCGGAGATTGGGCAGGAGGCTGGAGCGTCGCATGTCGAGGTAGCGGTACTTGAGGCGCAGGTCTTCGCTGGCGTTCGGGTCTTCCAAATGGAACGGCATAGGGTTGGCGCGGTTCAAGATTTCCAGTTCCTGGGCCATGACCTCGATGGCACCGGTCCGGCGCTTGGGGTTTATCATGTTTTCCGGCCGTGGCCGCACGATGCCGCTGACCGACAGCACCCACTCTTCCCGGATGTCTTTGGCTTTAGCGGCCAGTTCCGGCTGGGTGGCCGGGTCCAGGCAGACCTGAGTGATGCCCTCACGATCGCGTAGATCAAGGAAAATAAGCCCGCCGAGGTTGCGACTGGAGTTTACCCAGCCGCAAAGCGTGACCCTGTTGCCGACAGCGGCCGGACTGAGTGCATTGCAATTATGGGTGCGCTGGAAAGACATGCTGTGATTTCTCCCGAAACCAGGCCGAGAATGCCCGGTTACTATGCTTGTAAGAACCAGTCTTGGAGTTCGCCGGTTGGCAGAGTGACTTGCGCAGATGTAGTCATGTTGCGGCAGATGACGCTGCCCTGTGACAGCTCAGCCACGCCGAGAATCAGCACCCGGCTGGCGTTCTCACGGTTGGCGCTGCGCATCTGAGCTTTCAAACTGCGGTTGCTGAAATCAGCCTTGACCCGACCACCCAGGCCGGCTTGGCGCAATTCGCCGGCCAGGCGCAGACCGACGGGGATGGCCGGCGCGCCCAGGCTGACAATGTACGTGTCGGTTCTGCTGGTGGGCGGCGACTGCAGCCCGAGGCTCTCCCGGGCCAGCAGCAGGCGTTCCATCCCGGCCGCAAAACCGATGCCTTCAAAAGTCCTCTTGTCGCCCGGCAGCGAAATGCGGTACCTGCCGCCGCCGGCCAGGGCATCCTGCGCTCCCAGTCCAGGGTGAGTGATTTCAAAGACTGTATGCACATAGTAGTCCAGTCCGCGCACCATTCGGGGGGCCAGTTCATATTCCACGCCTAGTTCAGTGAGACCGGCGCAGACTTGGGCGAAGAATGTCCGGCTGGTCTCGCCCATCAGGCTGAGAATCTGCGGCGCTCCGAGAGCGATTTCGTGGCAGGCGGGGTTTTTGCAGTCCAGCATTCTCCAGACATTGGTGGAGAGTCGCCGCTGACAATCCTCACACAGTTCCCGGCTGTGGGGTTGGAAATAATCCAGCAAGGCCTGGCTGATGGCTTGGCGATCTTCGGGCAGGCCGCGGGTATTCAGCAGCACTCGGCTGCCGCGGATGCCCAGCTCGGCTAAAAAATGCACCAGCATGGCGATGCACTCGGCATCCATCCAGGGGGAGTTCGAGCCCACGGCCTCGACCCCGATCTGATGGAACTGCCGGCGGCGGCCGGCAGCCGGCCGTTCGCCGCGGAACATCGGCCCAAAATAAAAGACCCTGGCTTCTTCGCCTTGTTCCAGGCCCTTGTTGGCGATTGCCCGCATGACCCCGGCGGTGCCTTCGGGACGCAGGGTCAAGCTGCGTCCGCCACGGTCTTGGAAAGTGTACATCTCTTTCTGCACCACGTCGGTCTCATTGCCCAAATTACGGACAAAGACATCGGTGCGTTCAAAAATCGGAGTACGCAATTCAGCATAGCCGTAGCGCGCAAAAATATTCCTAGACTGGTTTTCCAGGTTGATCCAGTCCAGCACTTCTGGCTCCCACAGGTCGGAAGTGCCGGGTAAGGGTTCGTTAACTGCCATTTATTGCTCCATTCCAATTGAATTTATGCCGGTCAAGTAATATAATACATTATTTACCAAACTGCTTGTCCCGTACTGCAAATTATCCCGGAGATTCGCGACTATGAGCAAAAAAATAGCCTTGCTGATGGGCAGCAAATCTGATCTGCCCAAACTGGAGAGCTGCCTGGAGACGCTTCGGGCCCTAGAACTGGAATGCGAAGTGCGGGTTCTCTCCGCCCACCGCACTCCGGAGGCAGTGGGTGAGTTCGCCCGGAATGCTGAGAGCCGTGGTCTGGAGGTCATCATCGCAGCCGCCGGCGGTGCCGCACATCTGGCCGGGGTGGTGGCTGCACATACCCTGCTGCCGGTAATAGGCATTCCTGTCGAGGGTGGTGCATTCAAGGGCCTGGACGCGTTGCTCTCAACCGTGCAGATGCCCGGCGGCATTGCGGTGGCGACGGTCGGGGTGGGCAGCGG
>JAAYYJ010000187.1 GCA_012515455.1 Oligosphaeraceae bacterium | reverse complement strand
GGTCGGTACCGCACGCCCGCAGGACCGCAGAGTCGCCAGGTAGGTCTCGTAGCGTGACTGGAACCAGCGACCGCTGACCGGGCCGATGTAGGCGATCCGCCGGTACTCTCTTGCCAAATCCGTCACCTGCTGCCGGATCGCGGCCTGGTAATCATTGCAGACCACCGTACCCCGCGGCATCGGCCCGGGGGCATGCAAACCGAGCAAATGCATATTCTCAGGCACCTGGGGCAAAAATTCATCGCTGCCCTGGAGATTGCAATTGTACAAGTACAGCAGATGGCATTCCTCGGAATAGCCCGACAGGAGAAAATCCTGCGAAACCGGAGTCACCTCCCAGCCGCATTGAAACGCAGCCTCGAAAATGCCCTTCATGATTTCCGAGACCACCTGGGTCTCTTCCGCGTATCCCATCTGTTGCGGCGAAAGCAGAAAAATCCGCGGATTAGCCAACCGCTCTGCAACAATGCTGCCGACCCGAGGCACATTACGCAACAAACCCTCGCGAGATAACTCCGACAATACCCGCCGGGTGGTTATCTCGCTCACACCATGCTTCAGAGCCAGACTGCCAACGGTATGAAAAAACTGCCCCGGCTGCCAGCCGCCGGACAGCAGATGCTCGCGCTCAGTCGCATATATCAATTTCCACAACACAGCCATATTTTACCTGCAGAATAATGTATACGTTATTATTGGTGATGCAAACACCAGAAACAAATATTTCCCGGTCAGTGGTAGATTGGTCAGCCGGTCATACATCGCCTTCCTGTTGCTGATCTTCATGATTGTTTCGGCAGCGCACTCGCAGGGTGCGGCACAGTCAATTTGAGTCGCACGCCGGCAGGCGGCAGACGCTGAAAACCGTCCTAAAATGCGGTTTCACCTTGCAAATAGAGAAAAGGCTATTACGTTTTAGAAAGAGTGTTTCCGTATATTCAAGGTTCAGCGGGCGCAAACAGGATTGGGAGAAAATGAAGAAAATTTTCAGTTTCGGGGCGATATTGTGGTTTCTGACTTGGTCGCTGCTCTCAGCCCAGGAGACGATGTCATTTTTGCGCAGCCAGCGCCTGATCTACTGCCCGCAAGTGGCTGCGCCACTGCCGATTGAGGGCCAGGTGTCCTCCGGCGGCTGGGAACTGCTGCCCTCTTCCGGAGCATTCGTCAAGACCGACAGCCTCTGGCTGCCTTTCCCGGTCCAGACCAGTGTCAAAATTGCCCGCGACCAGGATTTTTTATATCTCGGCATGGAGATGGAGGAGCCCGAGCAAAAGAATTTACTGGGCCGGGAGAAATTCTCGATGTGGTCCAATGACACCATCGAGGTATTTTTGCAAACTGCTGAAAACCAGGGTACCGGTCATTGGTATCATCTGGCGGTGGACAGTGCTGGGCGCGTGTACTGGGCCCGCGAGAATGAAGTCAAGGAGCTGCAGGGGACCTACCACGGCGAGGCAAAACCGCACCCCGGTCTGCAGGTCGCCACCAGCCTCGGCCCCGCACACTGGTATATGACTGCAGCCATACCGGTGGCGCTGCTGGGCGGCAGCGACTGGAGCAAAAGCTGGAAGGTGAATTTCGGCCGCACCCGCAGAGTCCCCTTCGCCAACAGCTCGTGGAGCCGCACCAAGGCATTCCAGGATTACCACAATTTCGGGCAGATGATATTCGCAGACGAACAGCGTGCCCGCGACAACGATAAAGCCTATACCACCGCCTTGAATCAGTTTCAGAAAGAGAAAGGTCAGTTGATTGCCAGCTTCAAAGCCAGAACTTACGCCTGGAAATACGCTTTCGGACGGCATGATGGTTATCGGCCCCTCGAGGCTGGTTATTCCTCAGAGCGCGGCTACGGCTGGCTGGAAGGCCAGATGAAGACTCATAGTTTTGAGGAAGTCCGGCAAAAACTCACCCCCCGGATGCAGGTGTATGACTTCGGCCCGCTCGGCAATCAGCTGGTGTATTCGGATGGACCGGTCAAGGACGGGCAAATCAGCAATCATTTCCAGCTCGACCTGCCCAACGGCAAATACAAGGTCCATCTGCTGGCCGGTCTTTTCCCCAGCACCCGGACTACCGCCTGCCAGTTCTCGCTCACCGCCCAGGGCCAGACGGTGCAGGATTTCGCACTGATCAACCTGCATTACGCCCGCTATTTCTTCCCGGTCGAGGTCCAGGACGGGAAATTGCTGCTCGGTTTCAGCGGCGAGGCAGATTTTCCCGACCGTCCCGGTACTGCGGCCTATGCTCCCGGCAGCATGGCCAAGACCTACACTCCGGGCTGGGCCATCAATGCTATCGTGGTCTATCCCTATCCTGAACGCGTGGCGGCTGAAGCCCAACTGCAGCACGATGAAATCGAAATCTTAAACCACCTGCCCGAGGAACTGGCGAATTATCAGGAGGTGCTGCCGCAGGACCCGGAGCCCGCCGAATATCCGGAGAGCTGGCGCCAGGCCGGCTTCGCCATCTTCTCCCGCCCGCTGGGTGAACGCCTGTACCCTGGCAGCCGGCCGCTGGCCAAGGAATTGCTGGAGTCGCTGCAGATTCGCGCGGTGGCCGGCGAACCGCTGTACCTGAGCTTCGGATTCCTGCCGCTGCGGGATTTGGCAAACGTCTCGTTTACTCTGACCGGGACGGATTTCCTGAGCGTCAACGAAGCCGTGCCGGTGGCCTGGCCGCTGGGAGCCGGGAAATACGCCCGCGAGCCTTGGTATTTAGATGAATACCAGTACCAGGATCAGGATTTCACCCAGGGTCAGACCCGGTACCTCTGGCTGGCAGGTGCACTGCCGGAGGATACCCGCCCTGGCATTATCACTGCCGCCCTGCAGATCACACCCGCAGAGCAGGAGACCGTCACCCTGCCCCTGAAGATCGAGGTGCTGCCTTTCACGGTGCAGAAAAAGCCCTTCGGTTATGGCGGTTACAACCCGCCGGGATATGGTCGCCCCGCGGGGTACGAGGACCTGCTGGCAGAAACCTGCCGCAAGTACTCCCTGAATGCCCATGTGCTGTATCTGAATCCGCAGTTTCCGGACAGCTGGCAGCAGCTGCTGGAACGCGTCAAGATTTATCAGCGTGCCGGGGTGCCGGGGCCGTTCGTGGTCTATTGCAGCATCAATGACACCCAGGAGACCAGGCTGAAAAAAAAGACGATTGAAAAACTGCCGGATTCGGTGCTGGACGACCAGCTCGCAGTGGCAAAACGCTTCCTGGAACTGATGCAGGAACCCGGTTTCCCGGAGCTGATTTACACCGCGATGGATGAGGCGCACTGCAAGGGCGAGCCGTACTGGTCGGAACAAATACGCTTGTTCAAGACTATCAAGGAAGCATACCCCGCGCTGCGCATTGCGGCCTCGGAATCTGAACGCAGCTACCAGCGCTCCGCGCCCTACGTGGACCTGCCGATCGTGTTTGAAATCCCGGATTTCCGGACCCTGGACTACCGCAAGACCGTCTGGAGCTACCCGAATCAATGTATGCTGGAGGTGGCCGATATCAACGCCGGGCGTTTCTGTACCGGTTGGCTGCCGGCTCTGACTGGCCTGAACGGCATCGTGCCCTGGATGCTGTTCTCCTCGCGGCCCGACAGCGGTTTGCGCAGTTCCCCCTGGACGCTGCTGGTGCAGCTCTCGGTGGGCGGCTACCGCATCCAGCCGCGTCTGGTGACGGTCATGGGCCAGATCGGCATCTGGGATCAATATTACGCCCTGACCCTGAAGAGTAAAATCGCCGCGGCGCAACAGAGTTCCTCACCGGCCCGGCAGAAGCTGGCGGCGGAACTGCAGGACACCCTGACCCTGATTGCCGAGGGCTGCCGGCCCTCCTATATGTACTACTACCATAACGGATACTGGCCGGCCTCGACCTTCGTGCGCCTGCGCGAAATTGTCACCGATGGCATCCTGAAGCTTGATGCGCTGGAAAAACCCTAACCGCACGCCAACCCGGCGCGGCAAACTACTTCCCTTAACATTTCAGCAACGGCATTACTACTCAAGATAATTTTCCAAAACTGCAACAGGAACGACATGAAAATCATCGATGCTCACAATCACCCCGACTGGCATGGCCACAGCCTGGAGAAGTACCTGGCGAACATGGACCAATATGGCATTTCTCAGACCTGGCTGTTGAGCTGGGAATGCCCCCTGCATGAATACAGCAAGGGCTACGCCAACGCGGTCCCGGCAGAAATTCTCGGTTCCAGCACCGGTCCCATCCCCTTCAGCCGCTGCATCAGCTACAAGGAGCGCGCCCCGGAGCGTTTTATCCTCGGCTACGCCCCCGACCCTCGCCGTCCGAATGCCTGCGAGCTGCTGCAGGGCGCCCATGATATCTACGGTGCGAAGGTCTGCGGTGAATTCAAGGTCCGCATGATGATGGATGACCGGGATGCGCTCTGGCTGTTCCGCCAGGCCGGGAAATTAAAAATGCCGGTGACCTTCCATCTCCAGGAGGATTTGCGCCAGGAAGTGAATCCCTGGAGCGAATGGTGGGGCGGGTCCATTGATTCACTCGAACGCGCCCTGCAGCTCTGCCCGGAGACGGTTTTTCTCGGGCACGCGCCGGGGTTCTGGATTCACATTTCCGGCGATGACCTGTACCGCACCCGGCAATATCCGGCGGTGCCCACGCCGGTGCGGCCGGGCGGGCGGATGCCGCAACTGCTGCGGCAGTATCCCAATTTGTACTGCGACTGGTCGGCTGGCTCAGGATGCCTGGCACTGAAGCGAGACCCGGTGTTCGCAAAAGAATTCCTGCTGGAATTCCAGGACCGCTTCCTGTACGCCCGGGATTACTTCGACAACCAGCATCAGGAATTCCTGAACAGCCTGGACTTGCCCGACAGCGTGCTGGAAAAAATCTACCACCTGAATGCTGAAAAACTCATTGCCTAGGTTTGAGACTGGAAATGCCGTCTTCCTCTGAACTGGAAACCATCGCAGTCTTCCTGCGCCACCATTCGGTGTCCTGCTGGCAAATGACCCCTGCCCAGGGGCAGCTGCTGGAAGAGCTGATGCCGGGATACCGGGTGGTGCTGTGTGCCCGGGAAGAGGACTTCGTCAAGCAGCTCAACCGGGCCAGCATCGCCATCACCTGGCAATGCCGGCAGGACTGGCTGGACCAGGCTGCCAAGTTGCGTATTCTGGCCACACCAGCCGCCGGGAAGGATTACTTCACGGTCGCGCTGCCGCCTGGCGTGATCAGGCTGAACGGGCAGTTCCACGGTGAATTGATAGCCGAGACAGCCGTGGGTGCCATTTTGGCGATGTTTCGCGGCATCCTGCCGGCCGTCAGTCAGTACGCCGCCGCGCCTTGGCCCAGGCCTGAGCTCAGCCCCAGAATACGCCCGTTGCGCGGCAGCCGCATCGGCATTCTGGGATTCGGTCATATCGGGCAGGCCATCGGTGCCTTGCTGAAGCCTTTCGGAGTGCACATCACCGGGTTCAGAAAGAATCCCCAGTCTCCGGCTCCGGACTGGTTTGTGCCTGGGGAAGACGCCTGCTTTGGTCCGTCAGAACTGGACCAGGTGCTGCCCACGCTCGAGCATATAGTACTCGCCATGCCCCGCAGTGCCGACACGGATAACATCCTGGATGCCCGCAGGCTGGCGTTGCTGCCGCGCCATGCCAGCATCAGCAACTTCGGGCGCGGCAATGCGATAGAGCTCCCGGCCTTGTTGCAGGCCTTGCGCAGCGGGCAGCTCTCCGGAGCATTCCTGGATGTGTTCCCGCGGGAGCCGCTGGACCAGACGGATGCCGAGTTGCTCAGCTGTCCTAATCTCTGGCGCCTGCCCCATCTCTCGGCTGCAGCAGACCACTACCTGGATTTATTCATCCGGGATTTTGTCCGGCAGTACCGTCTCTGCGGTTCCGGCCGGTAGCCCTGCGCCCCGCGCCACCCCTGCGGTTATTCCCAGATGAAGGTATTGTCGGAGAGGCGCTGAATCACCAGCTCTGGCGTTTTTTGCAGGATTGGCAGCACGGTTTGGCGCAGGATGGCTGCATCGGTCAGCCGTGACACACCGGTTCCGACCACTCCGTAGCGCAAACCGCCGGCGGCCGCGACGATATGCTCCATATCGACGTAGTAATCTTTTTTAGGTGAGTGCCAGTGATGTTCGATAGCGTGCCACTGGCCCTGATAATCGCAGATCTGCAAAGTAGTGGTCGTGGGGGTGTGCAGTCCCGGGACGCGGGCTTCGATTTCCAGGGCATGGATGCAGGTATTGCTGGTGAAATTTGTGCCCAGGAACAGTATCTGCCCGTGCTGCCGCATCAGTTTGCCATAAGGGCTGTCGGGTGACCAGGGGGTGTTTGCCTGCAGGTGCCCGGCGGTATAGAATTCCGCTTTCGGACCCATGGCAACCACCGAATGCACCGGGTGCAGACTGCGCACCGCTCCTGGCCGGAGGCGGAAGATGTTCGGCAGCGTCCCGACCGTAGCCGGGGTCTGGGTGACATGGAAGACCGGCTGGGTAGGATTGACATTACCGGATACTGTAGACATCAGCAGGGTCCCTTGCGGACCCAGAATTTCCAGCAGACTGTCAATGATGGCATCAGCCCCGCCCTCAATTTTGCCTATCCGGCGCAAAGAAGAATGCACCAGCACGTCCATTCCTGCCTGCAGACCTAATTCCTGCAATTGATGCCTCAACGTCGACTTAGAAATCATATTTTTCTTCTCCAGATTACTGATTCAGGATACTGCTCCACGCTGCGCCTCTGGACGCAGTCATTCATAGCGGTCAAAGACCTCGCGCACTTCGCGTACCGCCGCTTCCTCCAAATACTCGATGCTGCCCAGAGAGCGGCGCAGGCCCTCCGTATCGTCAGGGTCTTTTCCCCAGGCGAATTTCATCTCCGAGAGACGCTTGCGGAAGCCGTTGATGATATGGTAATCGGTCACGCCGGTGCTTTCCAGCAGCCCGGGGAGGTCCTCATTGCGGCAGCTCGGACCGATGGCAATCACCGGGGTAATTCTCCCGGCGGCCTGGCGCAGCAGGTCCGGAATGGCCTCGCCATTCCAGCGCCCGTAAGGCGAGGGACCGCCGATAAACACATAGCGGATGCCCAGATCGACCGCCTCTTCCAGGACCCGGACCGGATCATTGACCGCTTCAAAGGCCCGGTGCAGGGTGAAGGTCTTGCCCTGGCAGCGGCGGATGACTTCTTTCATTCTGGCCACATCCAGTGCACCGTCTTCCTTCAGGATGCCCAGCATAAAGCCATCCGCACCGGCGGCAGACAACAACTCGGCGTCACGCAACAGAATGGAGAACTCAGACTGGTTGTAGAGGAAATCCCCGGCTCGTGGACGCAACATGGCATATAGCCCCAGGTCCATTCCCAAACGGCACCGTGCCGCCACAGCTTCCTGCACAAAACCGCAACTCGGCGTGAGCGCCCCCTCTGTCGGGCTGACATAGAGCTCCACCCGCTGGGCACCGCCGCGCCAGGCCGCGACCGCGTCATCCACTGTTCTGGCACCGACTTCCAAAGAGTATTTCATCATCTTGCCTTGATTTTGAGTATGAATTGAGATTAGGGAAAAAACGGCAAAGCAGCACAGCCGCGCAAGGCGGTTCTTGCATTATGCCCCCGGAGCAGCCGGAGCAGCAGGAGCCGCCGGAGCAGCGGGAGCAGCCGGGGCAGCCGGGGCAGCCGGAGCAGCCGGAGCCGCAGGAGCAGCCGGAGCCGCAGGAGCCGCAGGAGCAGCCGGAGCCGCAGGAGCAGCCGGCGCCCCCGGAGCGGCCTGGGCATTAGTTTCTGGTGCGACTTGGGTCTCGGGGCAATTCTTTTCAGGCTGCTGGCGGGGCCAGTTCCGGTATGCGAACCAGGTGCCCAACCCGAGGAGGAGGAGCAACAGCAGCAGGAGCAGAATTTTCAGGGTATGCTTGCGCGGTGTCCCCAGTGCATTAGCAGGAAAAATACCGATGCGGGAGAAGTATCTGCGGTGCTTGTTGCTCAAGCGCATTCTGGCGTTGATGGCCCAGTTGCTTCCTTCCAGCAGAGTACTGAGGTCCTGCCGGCGCAGTTTCAAGATGGCCAGCAGGCTGATTGGCAGGATCAGGGCCAGTACAGCACAGGCCACGCTGATCCAGATGGCCGCCGCGCTCATGCTGGCCACGGTTTTGGAGATGAAGGCGAAAGCCGAGCCCAAAGCCGCAAAAGCAACCGTCACGCCCAGAAAAGCACCAGGATTGGCGCCTGACCCAGGCGCTGCGGCAGGAGCAGCGGTGGCGGTTGCCGGAACCGCGGCAGGCGTGATCGCCTTTTCGAAGGCCCCCTGGAAGGATTTTTCCGAGGTGCTGGACCAAGTCTCGATTTTCTTCTCGATCATCCCCCAGGCTTTGCTGAAGGGCGCCACCAGGGCTTCCCGCAGGCAGACCGGATTTTCAATCACCTGCACGACTTTGGCAGGGTACTCTTTTTGGTTGAAATCAAAGAACACCCCTCGTTTGCCGACCGCGAGATTGCCCTTGCTGCCTGTCGTGACCGGCACGGCAACCGTGCTTTTGACACTGGGGCTTTTCTCCACCTCGACATAAAGCACGAACAGGTTGCTCAGTTTTGCCACGGCTTGATGCGCGGCCAGCACCGGCACGGGGAACGCGACATTGAACCAGCGTCCGTCAATCACCAATGCCCCCTGCTCAAACAGCGCCCGCTGGCGCGGGTTGTACAAATCCGGGAAACTGACGAAGTTGTTGACGAAGCGAATCAAGAACATGCGGTAGAGCAGCAGGCGCTCCACTTCGGCAGCGGCCTTCAGGGTCTCGGCGACCTGCTGATCGCGAATGGAGAGATCATGCCCCTCCGCCGCCAAATCCGGCAGAGACTGATACAGCCGCAGGCGCTCCAAGGGAATCTTCTCGACTATGGCGCCTTTTTTACCGGCGAGGTAATCACGGTACGAGGCGAAGACCGCCTTAACCCTGATCCAGTCCGACTCGGAAAGCACTTTATCCTCATCGCCCAGCACAGGTTTCAGAAGCCGGCTGTTCAGGCTACTCCACCAGGCACGATAAACGGGGTTGATCAGCGCCGGGTCAAGAGGCAGCAGACCGGATGGATTGGCCTGCGCCAGGGGCAAGGATTGCATATATGCATCGACTTCAGCCGGATTGGCCGGATCAAAAGCCCCCAGCTTCCCGTCGGTGCTCAGGGATTTGTCGGCCAGACGGGCATCAAACGACAAAATCCGGCAGAGTTTGAAGAAATGCTCCACCTGGGCCGCATTCTCCTGCAGCAATGCAAACAGCGCCGGCGTGTCCGCCCCCAGGGGCATAATCGCAGTACCGCTCTCTCCGGGTGGAATTTCGGCCAATTTCAGCCACTCCAGGTAGGCTGGAATGGCCGCCAGGAAGGCATTCAGCTGCGCGTCATTCACGCCCATGCTGCCATCGATGTCTTGAGTGCCGCCGGTGGCGGCAGTGGCATCGCTGATGCAGCTCTGCATTTCCGCCAGCTTTGAGACCGTGGCCGCGTTCAGTGACAACACTCCGTCACCATTGAGCGGTCGGGATTTGACCACATTCTGGAATTGCCGGATAATTTCCAGAGTGATCTTGCTCTTATCCTGGATGCCCAGGTCATTAAGGATGTACTGGGCCGAAGTGACCAATGCCTTGCCGGTGGCAGTG
>JAAYYJ010000186.1 GCA_012515455.1 Oligosphaeraceae bacterium | reverse complement strand
GGAATCCGGATGCATCAATTCAGCGCACATCCGGGCAGTGAGGTCCGGGCGCTCAGTATAGGCCTTGTGGAAGAGGCTGGTGTAATAACGGATCAAGAAATCCTCTTCGTCCTTGACGGTGCGGAACAGCGCCAAATGGCGCCGCGGCAGCGGGATATTCGAATCCTCGGGGCTTTCCCACAGGCAGGCGCCGTAAACCAGCGAGAAAATAGTCCCGTGCCAGGGGCGCTCGTCGACGATATGGTCCGGATCGACCAGGTTATGCAGCTCGTCATTGGTCAGCACCCGGCCTTTGTCTTCGAACAGGGCATAGATATTATGCAGAACCCGGTCACGGATATTGCCGTCTTCGATGTACCAGCGGGTGACCTGCATATAATCCGCAAACTTGAGACGGCGGAGTTCTTCCAGCGGCAAGGGTGAGGCGTTGCGTTCGCCAGCACTGCTGACAATCACACCTTCATCGGTCTCGGCAATCTGGAACTGCTTCCCGCCGACCGCCTTGATCACTTCCGCCAGATTGCGGCAATGCACCAGCTCAGGGGTAAAATCCGGGAACTGCTCTTTGAGCTTGACGGTCAATTCGTCCATCATCAGACCGTTGGTGCTGATGTGCTCCTTGAAAAATGCCAGCAGGGCGCTTTTTTCCGCAGGCGGAATCACCGGCAGGCCGGCATTCTTCCCCCCGGCATTCCGGCTGCTGCCGGAAGAGACCGCCGGCGCAGGGGCGCCCGCCGTGGCGGGCGCGGGGGCACTGCTGGCAGAGCTGCCGGCAAACTGGATATACTCGTCACACTGCCGAATCCAGAGGCTGTTCGGCGAGCTGTCACCGGTCAAAGCGACGACGGTGCTGCCAAAGGCCTTCAGTTGGGTGACCAGAGGCAGAAGATCAGCCTCGCCGGTGGCCAGAATGAAACCGTTGAGATTGGCATGCGTGCGCTGACATTCCAAAGCCTGGGCGGACAGAACGACATCAGAGAAATTCTTGCTCTGAGAGCGGATGACATGCAGCATCTCCACACCCTGACGTTGACATTCCTGGGCGAGCTTGCGCAACTTGGCGTTGCTCCAATCCGCGAGTGCCTGGCGATAAACAACCCTGCCCAGGCGCTGCTCCAAGCCGGTAATTAATTCACCCACTGACAAGCTGCTGTCAGTATTGATACTGTCGAGGAAACTCTCGACATCCATCAGGAGGGCGAATTGTTGAGTTTTTTGCGTCATACCTTGTTCTCTTGCCTCGTTTGCTTGGGATTGACAACAATAGATTAAATAAACCTTAAGCCGATATTTCTACCGGGAAAAAGTTGACCCAGCCAGTGCCATTTGGAATCAGGACGCAGGCACTACGGAGAAAAATCATAGCCAAAAAATACTTTGCCGGGATGCTTAACCGCAAAATCTGGAGCCACGCAGTATAACCACGACTGCCTCAGCAAATTATGACTGCGGCCGTCTGCAACCTAAAAAACACCCGCGGAAGGCTTCGATTCTGCCAAATTAGTCATTAACATAACACTGCCTGGGAAAAAAACAACCCGAGGCCGGAAAATTGCCGGAAATTGTTGCCGCCGCTCCCGGGCCATGGTCCTCAGTCAGGAGTGTCGCCGGCTGCCTTGCCAGTGCGCGTCAGGCCTGCCGGGCGCAACTGGAAGCGCAACAGCCGCCCCCAGGAAAAGCTGATTTCCGGTTGCGGTCGGCTGTGGGAACCGCTCTTGGCATTCAGCCTGGTAGCGGCCATAAAGCCGAGCATGGCAAACACGCACAAGGTGAAACTGCCGCCGTAACTGAGCAGTGGCAAGGGCAGGCCGATAATGGGCAGCACCCGCACAGTCATCCCCAATCCCACCACGATATGGACCATGCACAGGGTGCTGAACGCCACGCAGAGCAGACAGTCCAGCTCGGTGGCGGCAGTCGCCCCCCAATGCAAACAGACTGCCAGCAGCAGCATGTACAGGAAAACAATCGGCAGGCTGCCCCAAAGGAAACCGCCCTCTTCGGCAATGACCGAAAAAATGAAGTCGGTGGGGGCGACCGTCCGGGGCAAATAGCCAAGGCTTTTTTGGGTGCCGTTCAGAAATCCCTTCCCATGCCAGCCGCCGCTGGCTACTGCCATCAGTGACTGACGCTCGTTCCAGCCGCCTTGACCAGATAAATAAGACTGCAAACGCCGCAGATGATAACTGCGAAAAAACAGACTGCTGGATTGCGCTGTCCCGGCTTGACGCAAAATTTCCGGCTGCACTGGCAGCGAACGCAGATAAAACAACCCGGTGACAGCAGCGGCAACCAAAATTAACGCCAGCATGGTCAGGGTCAGGCACAGCCGGACGGGACAGTGCTTGACCAGCACTAGCGCCAGAAAAGGCGGCAGCATGGCGACGGCATTGCCCAGCGATGGTTCCATTTTTATCAGCAGCACCGGCGGGATCAGCAGCGCAATGGCGCCCAGCAGACGCAGCCAGCCAGATTTAATCCTGCCGGTGGTCAGCATCAGACAGATTGCCAGCATAGTGAAGACCTTGGCAAACTCAGCCGGCTGGAGGAAGAAACTCCCCAGCACCAGCCAGCGGCGGGCTCCGCCGACCTGCCGCCCGAACAGCAGCACCAGCACCAACCCCAGCAGACTGAGGAGATAGCCGCTGAGCACCAAAAAGCGCCAGGAGAAGTTCTGGTTGGACCATCCGGCCAGCACCCGGAACACCAGCAGCCCAAGCAATACATAGACCAGCTGCCGCTGCCAGTTCTCACGCACCGGATAATCATCGCCAATATAGCCCGTGCTGTAGATGTAGCACAAGCCGAAGAGTGACAACAGCAGAATCACCAGCAGGAGCACAATCGCCTGACCGGGCATTTCGGACCTGTGTTCTGAAGAGTAAGACATACTGCCCTGAAATAGCGACGGTGCCTTATTTCACTGCCTGAACCCCGACCGCGCCTGTGCGGCAGCCCTTAGCGCTCCGCAGCCGGCTCAGCGGGATTTTGCTTCTCATCGGAAATCTGCAGCTCATTCAGGATGGACATCACCCGGTCTGCCCGGGCCGGTGTGGAGTCGTAGCGGAAATGCAGCACCGGGGTATATTTCATAATCACCCGGGCCGCCAAATCACTTTGCAGCTGCACCCGCTTCTTCAGCAGCAGCGAGGCGATTTTCTCCTCGGCATTAGCATCCTGGCTGAAAACACTGTAGTACACCGAAGCTTCACGCAAGTTGGGGGCCACCTTCACACCGGTGATGGTAACCAAAGCATTCTTGGCCTCGGGGCTGATGTGAAGCTCCACCAAGGCCCCCAATTCACGCTGAAGCAGCGCATTGAGACGAGTAAAACGAGATACGGACATGACACTTCCCCCCATATAGAACCCAACCCAACAGCTTCCGCTGTCGTTATGGCAATTATCCCCAGAATCAGGCGCAGGAACAGTCCCGCACCGGCAAGCTAAAATCACAGCTCGGGGGCTATTTCCTGCATACTGAAGACTTCGATCCGGTCACCGACCTCGAAATCTTCAAAATTGTCCAGGCGGATACCGCATTCCAAGCCGGACTTCACTTCCTTGACATCATCGCGGAAATGCTTCAGCGTCTGCACCTGGCCGTGATAAATCAATTCCTTGTCACGGTAGACCTTGGCCTTGGCATTGATTTTAACCACCCCGGAGGAAACCCGGCAGCCGCAAATCTTGCCGGCCTTGGTGATGTTGAACACTTGTATAATCTCCGCGCTACCCAGGACCTGCTCCTTGACCTCAGGAGTCAGCCGACCGCGCATGGCATCCTTCAATTCATCCAGAAGCTCATAGATAATCGAGTACAGACGGATGTCAACGCCCTTCTGCTTGGCCAGGCGGTTCACACCCGGCATCACCCGGACGTGGAAGCCCATTATGATCGCTTTGCAGGCTGCAGCCAAAATTACATCGGTCTCGGTGATCTCACCGACCCCGGAATGGACAATCTTGGCCGATATCTTCTCCGAATGCAAATTTTGAATCGAATCCGCGAGAGCCTCCAGGGAACCCTTCACATCGGTCTTGAGAATAAGGCTGAGCTCCTGCTTCTCATCCGCATGCTCACGGCTGTTGAACCAGTCTTCCAGGCTGTTCAGGCTCAGCGACCGCTCGACCTGCAGAGACCCTTCGCGATTTTTGGCAATCTCAGCCTCCGCCAGAGCTTTTGCTTCCCGTTCGTTAGCGCAGACGCGGATGATATCCCCAGCATCCGGGACCGCCGACAAGCCCATTATCTTAACCGGCGTGGACGGCCCGGCTTTCGACAGTCTTTTGCCGCTGGAATCCAGCAACGCCTTGACCCGGCCATAAGCCTGGCCACAAATCAGGCTGTCGCCGACCCGCAGAACCCCATTGCGCACCAACACATGCGCCGTGGGACCCATGCCGGCCTCCATCTGTGCTTCGATAATCAGCCCCTCGAACGGCGCATTCAAGTCCGCGCTGAGCTGCAGCATCTCTGCTTCCAGCAGAATGCGTTCCAGCAAATCATCAATGCCCGCGCCAGTCATGGCGGACACTGGCACCGTTGCCGTTTCCCCGCCCCACTCTTCCGGGGTAATGCCGTTCTGCTGCAGTCCCAGAAAAACCTTGTCCGCGTTGGCACCGGGGAGGTCCATCTTGTTCATCGCGACAATTATCGGCACCCCGGCTGCTTTGGCGTGGTTGATCGCCTCAATGGTCTGGGGCATAACCCCCTCAGTCGCGGCTACCACCAGCACCGCGATATCCGTGGCATTGGCTCCCCGGGCCCGCATCGCCGTGAAGGCAGCGTGCCCCGGAGTGTCCAGGAAGGTAATGCTCTGCTCTCCGACCACGGCCACACTGGCACCGATATGCTGGGTGATGCCGCCGGATTCGCCAGCGGTGACCTTGGTTTTGCGAATATAGTCCTGCAGAGAAGTCTTGCCGTGATCGACATGGCCCATGAACACCACCACCGGCGGGCGACCGACATGCTTCTGCGGCAAGGCAGTCGCAACACCGCCCTTGCCAGATGTCTGGACGGGCGCTTTCTCCTGGGGCTTCTCACGCCTCTCCCGGACGAACTTCCGCCCATAGCGCTCACAGACCGTCTCGACTTTCTCAACATCCAGTACTTGATTGATGGCGGCGAAAATATTCATGGTCATCAGCATGCCGATCAATTCATTGGGCTTCTTGCCCAGGGCATCGGCAAGATCACGCACCGTGATCGGCGTCTTGAGATGGATCTCCTTGCCGCCTTTGTCCGCCTTGGCAACCGCAGAGGCTTCCGGGCCCGCAGGCGCAGCCGGGGCTGCCTCCGCTGCCGGAGCGGGCTTGACGGACTCCTCGCGCTCCTTCTGGCGCTCGGCAATAATCTGGCGGCGAATCAGGTCAGCGTCATCTTCCTCAATATTGCTGGAGTGGCTGCGGACCGCAAAACCCTCTTGTTCCAAAACCGACAATAGCTCTTTATTGGTCAGCCCCAATTCCCGGGCAAGTTCATATACTCTGATTTTTGTTGGCGTCATACTTATTTTCCCCTATATATTGATGATGTGGGATCATAAAAATTGTTTCCATCCTGCCTTGACCGGAACCAGCCATTGCAGAAAGCCCCACGCACAGAACCGCCGGGACGGCCAAAAACGGCACGCCGGGCATCTTCTGCGCACAGCGGATGGCTATTGTTCGAGGGAGGCCGCAGCGGCTTCGACGATCTCCTTGGCCTTCTCCAGACCAATGCCTTCCAAGGCAGCAATGTCATCCACCTCGGCAGCCAGAATGCCATCAATGCTGGCGAAGCCGTTATTGACCAGTATTTCCGCCGCGTCCAGGCCAATGCCCGGAACCGCCCCCATGCTCGCAATGGCCCGCCGGACTTGCTCGGCGAAATCGCAGGGCTCCTCGACCACCGTGGTTTCGACTTTGCTGATATCAATCTTCCAGCCAGTCAAATTGGCGGCCAGGCGCACATTCTGGCCTTTCTTGCCCACGGACAGAGAGAACTGATCTTCATTTACTTTGACCCTGACCACGCCATGGGCTTCGTCGACCTCCAGGGATGCCAGTTTAGCCGGCTTCAAGGCATTGGTGACGTAGACCTTGATGTCTTTATCCCAAGTAATGATGTCAATCTTTTCGCCCCCCAGTTCCCGGACGATGGTCTTCACCCGGGTGCCCCGGAGACCGACACAGGCCCCCACCGGGTCAATGCGCGGCTGGGTGGTCGACACCGCAATCTTGCTGCGGCAGCCGGGCACGCGCGCCAGGCCCTTGATCTCCACTAGACCGGAGGATATCTCCGCGACCTCGCGCTCGAACAGCCGCAGCACGAAATCATCGGCAATGCGCGAGACGAACAGACTCGGCCCGGTGCCCTCGGGGTTGATGCTGATCAGCAGCGCAGTAATATGATCGCCCAGGTCATAGATCTCACCGGGAATCTTGTCGATACTGCGCAAAACGCCCTCGGCCTGCCCGAAATTGATGTAGATATCGCCGCGTTCGATGCGCACCACAATGCCATTAAGCAGCTGATTGAGCTGATCCTTGAATGATTCACAGACATTGCGTTTCTCGGCCTGCCGCAACCCCATGGTGATGGTTTGTTTGGCCGCCTGGGCGGCAATACGCCCGAAATCCTCGGGCGTAACTTCGCAGGACACTTCATCGCCGCATACCGCCGCGGGATTGATCTTCCGCGCCTCCAGCAACAGAATCTCTTCGCTGGGGTTGGTAATTTTGTCCACCACGAACAACTTTGCCCAACAATGGAAGGAGCCGGTGCGCTCATCGAATTTGACCTCGATTTCCCGGGTCTGCTGAATGGCCTTCCTGGCCGCTTCACGCAACGATTTCTTCAGGAGATCGACCAGAGTCTCGCGGTCAATACCGCGCTCGTGTTCCAGATATTCGAAAATTTGGATAATTTCATTGCTCATATTGTCACCTCTGCTGTCCCCCGGAAAAAACAAAAGCGGGTAGATGCCCGCTTCCAAATCGCCACCGCTGCATTTACAAGTTGCATCTAATATATACACTATATAAAAAAAAACAAGTTGCCGAGGCAGGATTTTCAGCTGTTTTGGGTGGATTTATGGGCCGGCAATGAATCTTGCCGGCACGATGGGCCGGGCGGCTCAGCAGCCCAGTTTGCGGTCGCAGTAATCCAGGAGAGCCTGCCAGTTCTCGGGTGTCACCGCGTGTTCGCCACGCCGCAGATAGTAGCCGATATCACCGCAGGTCAGCTGGCCGGGAACGGGTTGCTCCGCAGTCTCCAGACCAGCAGAGCCAAACAGAGCGTATGCCTCAGAGGCAGCCCGCGCAGCCAGAAATTCGCCCTTCGGGTCGGCGTACACATCCTCACTGGCGCTGGCGATATAGAGCAGTCGTGGTGCCAGCAGTGCGAGCAACTGATGCTGATCAACCGGAATCTGGTCTTCACGTCCACTCCAGCGGCTGAAATCCCCCCGCAGCCAATGCGGATTCCAGGTCAGTATCCACTCGTAATTCTCACCGTAGATGCGCTTGGCCAATTTAGCCCCGCAGGTGCCGGAACAATTCGAGACGGTCAAGGCTATGCGCTGGTCATTGGCTCCCGCCCACAATGCAGTCTTACCCAACCGGGAATGGCCGTGCACGATAATCCGGCGGCCATCGATTTCCGGCTGCGTCAGGAGGCAGTCAATGGCCCGGCTGATGCCCCAGGCCCAGGCGCTGATGGCACCGCTGTTGCGTTCCGGTGAGGACCACTCGCAGGGCTGATAGAACAGGCGCATGATGCTGTTCTCAAAACCGTCCGGCCGGTCGGGGTAGACATCATAGTAACACATCGTGGCCGCAGCATAGCCGCGCTTGAGCACCTGCTCGAATTCCCAGCTGCTGGCTTGCGTCCCGCGTTGTGCCTCGGTGGCCCTGGAGTCGGCATAGCGGATGGTCCCCAGCGAGGGATAGAAATCCGGTTTCTGATAGATCACGCCGGGGTCCGTGGAACAGGCGGCATTGCCTTTGAAATTCAAGCCCAGAAACACCGCCGCCGGGCGGGATACCTGATTCGGCAGATACACGAGCAGGTTCAAGGCCCGGTGCAAGCCGTTCTGCCGGCAATGCAAGGTGAACTCCCGCTTGGTGGCCAAGCCGGCAAAAGCGTCCCGCTGCTCCACGGTCAATTCGCACCGGAATTCCTGGCACGGCGGGGGGACCACGCCATACAGATATTTTTCCAGCTGACCGAGCAAAAATGGCCGCGCCCGGGTCTGGAAATCGATGCCGTTCTGCACCCCGACTGGCAGTATGGCCGGAAGAGTGTAGGCGGGAACCTGAGACTCTTCCAGATTCATACGATCGGCCTTGGCTTGTATCTCGGGAGAAAAATTTTCCTGGGCGAAGCGTTTTTGCATGTTCTTCCGGCTGTAGTGGTAAGGCCCAAGCAGCTTGACAAGACCCGCTTGAGAGTTTAATGTATTTCCCGGACCCACACCGCAAAACACCGCGGCGAGGATCAGGATTAATTGATTTAATATACTACATATCAAGCTTTTGTCAAGGCAGAGTAAAAATCTTTTCAGGAAAGGCCCGGCGTTGCGGTTGCGGTGGCCGGGTGCCGGCCTGGCAAGACTTCAATCTGTAGCAGATTTTCTATATCCCTAAGATACCAACACTTACCGAGGAGATTGCCGATGTTGTCAAAATATCAGTTCTGCACTATCCTGCTGCTGCCGGGACTGCTCTGGGCCGCCGGAGAGCGCTTCAGCCTGAATCCCGTGAGCCCGCGCAGCATTCGCGTGGGGCAGGAAAGCAGACTCTCTCTGTGCCAACAGGGGCAGCCCACGGTGGAGGTCGTATATCCCGGCAAAGGTTCACCGGTAGCAAAATATGCGGCGGAGGAAGTCGCCCGCCGCCTGTCGCAGTCGTTCAACTGCGACCTCAAGCCCGTCACTGTCGCCTCGGGCACCCTGCCGGCCATTATTCTCGGTGACACGGAGCTGGCCGCCAAACACGGCCTGGACCTGAATGCACTGGACCGGGACGGATACTATATCAAAACCTTCCCCAATTACTGCCTGATCGTCGGGCGGGACGACCCCAATGGCCGACCCGAAAAAAGGACCGGGTATTATGAACGGGCAACCCTGTTCGGAGCCTACGAATTCCTGGAACGATTCCTGGGTGTGCGCTATTATTTCCCGGGAGAAATCGGTACCGTGGTGCCGAAACACCAGAATTTTGCTCTGCCGGATATTGACCTGACTGACCGTCCCGACAACCAGTTCCGCAGCATCTACACCAAGAAGCTGGGGGAAGGGAAATACCTCTACCCCGGCCCGGAACCGGCCGATATCCGGCGCGAATCATATCTGCAGCTGCGGGAAAACACCCGCCGCATCCCGAATTGCCACGGCATTAACGGACTGCAGCTGCCACAGCGTTTCGCCAAAGAACACCCGGAGTATTTCGCCCTGCGGGCCAATGGCACCCGCGAAGACGGCAGCGACGGAGTCCGCCGCGACTCCGTGCACGGACATGTCTGTTTTTCCGCTCCCGGACTGCAAAACGAGATCTATCTGGATGCCGAGGCGCTGCTGCTGGGAAAATCCTACCAGGACCGCGGCCTGCCCCGCAGCTGGGCTAACCATCACGAGAAGCCGTTTTTCAACTTGATGCCCAATGACGCCATGGCCCGCTGCCGCTGCCCCGGCTGCTGGCCCTATTTCCAGGACCGGGACCCGCAGAAGGCCAGCGATTTCATCTGGACTTGGTACTGCGGTATCGCCAATCGCCTGAAAAACAACAACATCCCCGGCTATATAACCACCATGGCCTACGATGTCTACCGCACCATCCCCACCATGGACCTGCCCGACAACATCATCGTCATGCTCGCCCAATCCGGCCCCTGGCGCGAGTTCGGCCCCAATAAAGACAAGGATGACGCACTGGTGGCCGCCTGGAAGCACAAGCTCGGCGCCAAACTCTACCTGTGGACCTACCCGACCAAAATCGGCTCCATGCTCCCGGGCATCCCCAACCTCGCCCCCCGGGCCACGGCCAGTTATTTCAAACGCCAGACGCCGCATATTTTCGGCGCCTTCTATGAAGCCGAAACGGATGTCTGGCTGTTCGGACATCTGAATTACTACGTGTTCTCAAAGATGATGTGGGATAGCAACACCGATGTCGAAGCACTGCTGCAGGAATACTGCCAGCTGATGTACGGACCCGCAAAACAGGAAATGCTGGCATTCTTCGACGCACTGGAAAAACACTGGATTCAAGACATCCTGACCAATATCTACGATACCCCGGAAGGCCCCAAAACCGCACTGCCGTCATTGCATGAAATCTGGAGCCAGATTTACTCGCCGGCAGAATGCGCCCGCCTTACCGCACTGCTGGACCAGGCGGAACAGAAGGCCGCAGCAGACCCGGAGGCCGCCGCCAGAGTCAAATTCATGCGCGCGGAGCTCTGGCAGCCCGTCGAAGATGGTTTCTCGCGTTACCAGAAGACCATCTCGGACATCAACGCCTGGAAAGCCGTCATGCCGGAAATCACCGCCGAAATCGTCCCGGATGGCAAGCTGGATGAGGCTTCCTGGCAGGATGCGCCCTGGATTGCCCTGGTCCCGCGCGTCGGCAATACCGTAACGGAAAATTATCCCGCCGAAGTGCACACCAGCATCAAAATGCTGCACGATCAGCAGTTCTTCTATTTCGCTTTCGTCTGTGCTGAACCCAACACCGCAGTCATGGCGGAAGTGCCGCGGCAGTTTGATGAAATCGAACTCTGGAAAGACAACGTGGTGGAAATCTTCCTGGCAGCAGACCATCAGTCCAGAATTGTCTATCAGTTTATGATCGGCAGCAGCGGCTGCCGCA
Source organism: Oligosphaeraceae bacterium (assembly GCA_012515455.1). Classification (GTDB taxonomy): domain Bacteria; phylum Verrucomicrobiota; class Lentisphaeria; order Oligosphaerales; family Oligosphaeraceae; genus JAAZIZ01. Next base: position 8,160 of record JAAYYJ010000186.1, on the reverse strand, counting down.
CCGATTTGCGCAAGAGCCCGGGACATTTGGGCAAAGAATGGAACAGCGGCTTCGAGGCCGGTATCAGCAAAGAGGACGGTAAAAACTGGACCGCGGAAATCCGCATCCCGCGCCAGACCATGCCCGAAATCCAGGGCCGGCAAATGGTGGCGAATTTCTCCCGCAGCCGGGTCCTGACTGACGGCAGCAAATTCGCCATACCGTACTACGTCTGGACGCAGTTCGTGAAACAGGACGCCGAAAGCTGCGGAGTAGTACATTTCCAGGAACCGCTCCCGCAGTCGGAAATCAAAAACGGCGATTTTGCCGCGCCGGTCACCAACCAGCGTTTTCTGGGCGCCTGGGCTGCAAGCACAGTTATTCAGCAAGACCGGGGCATTTTCCGCACCCGCAATGCTTCGGTGCGCCTGAGTGGTGATGCGCGCAGCATCGTGCAGCGCGTCCCTCAGCTGCAACCCGGGCGGCAGTACAAACTGAGTTTCTATGTCCGCCTGGAAGGGGTGGAACTCGCGGCCAAAGATGACAGCGGCTTCTTTATCCGTTTCGACATGGGCAACGGCAAACCCCAGTACCCCGTCCACCCGACCCTGCGCGGTACCATCCCCTGGCTCAGACAGGAAGCCAGCATCAGCATCCCGGAGGATTTCGGCGCCAAATCCGTGCCCTACCTGGAATTCAAATGCCCGAATTCCACCGGCACAACCTGGATCGACCAGGTCGAACTGGTGCCAATCGAGGCCAAATAACCCCACATCCGGCAACCAGGCATTATATTATGCCCAGGACTGATCCCTTCTCGACCGGCGCTGTTGCGCTATAAGCAAAGAAAACTCGGAGATATGCAGAAGCACGATTTGCAAGAAATTCTCTCTCCCGTGGGGCAAGGCCATCTGCTGCGCTTCTGGGACGAACTCAACCAGACCCAGCAGCAAAACCTCGCCAGCCAGATTGCCGCCCAGGACTGGCCCAAGATCGTGTCTTGGGTCCGGCAGGCACTCGGAAATGAGCAGCTGCCGATTCCGTTTTCTCAACTGCAGCCGGCGCCATATCTGCCTCTGCAGCCCAGCAATGCAGCGGAAAAAAAACTGTATGCCGACGCCCGCGAGCGCGGCCGGCAACTGCTCTCCGCCGGCGTGGTCGCGGCTTTCACGGTTGCCGGTGGACAGGGTACCCGGCTGGGCTTCGACGGACCGAAGGGGACCTATGCTTTTACCCCCTTGCGGCAGGCCTCGCTGTTCCAGTTCTTTGCTGAGAGCATCGCCCGCTATCAGGAAAAATATCAGGCCTTGTTCCCCTGGTATATCATGACCAGCCCGGCCAATGACCTGCCGACCCGGCAATTCTTCGAACAGCATGCCTTCTTTGGCTTGGAACCGGAGAATGTCTGCTTTTTGCAGCAGGGAACCCTGCCGGCTTTCGATTTCCAAGGCAAAGCATTGCTGGCCGGCAAAGACTGCCTGGCCTTGTCGGCAAATGGACACGGCGGCAGCTTCGCCGCCCTGCACGACTCCGGCGCACTGCAGGACATGCAACAGCGGGGGGTGAAGTACCTCTCATACTGGCAGGTCGACAACCCGCTGGTCACCCTCTTCGACCCACTGTTCCTGGGATTGCACGAGATTACAGCTTCGGAAATGAGCAGCCGGGCCCTGATCAAACGCGATTACCAGGAGAAACTCGGCCATTTTTGCCTCCTGGATGGCAAAACTATGGTAGTGGAATACAGCGACATGCCTCTGCAGCTGCTGCAGCAGACCGATTCCGGGCAACGTTTGCGGTTCCGCGCCGGCAGCCCGGCAATCCATATCCTGAGCTGCGATTTCATCCGGCGCCTGACCACCGGCCGGTCTGATTTCCAGCCCCATCGGGCTGACAAGAAGGTGCCTTGCATCGCTGCCGACGGCAGTGTCGTAACCCCCGCCGCGGCCAACGCCATCAAGCTGGAATTCTTCCTCTTCGATGCCATCACCCTGGCTCAAAAACCCCTGATCCTGGCCGCCGACCGGGAGGAGCAGTTCGCGCCCATTAAAAATGCCGCCGGTGAAGACTCGCCCCAGAGCTGCCGAGATGCATTGCTGTCCCGCAGCCTGCGCTGGCTGCAGCAGTCCGGCGTGCCAGTGCCCTGCCAGCAGGACGGCACCGCGCCAGTCAAGCTGGAAATCTCCCCCCGCCTGGCGGTCGAGCCCAGTGATCTGGCTCCGCACGCCCAGCGCTTGTCCGCCCTCCGCCCCGACAGCGAACTGATTCTGGAATAACCCAGGCGGACCCACTCCCTCTGCATCAGAGGCTGATTTGCCGCAAAAGGACCCCGCAGCATGGAAATGGACAAATATCTCTCCTTTCATTTTCAGGACCTCATCGTCGAGCCTGACCAAGTGTCTGCCGCCATTATGCAGGCTTGCCGCCGCAACCCGGCCATGGGCATACAGTCGCTCTGCCAAATCGATGACCAGGTGCTGGTAATCCTGACCCCTGGCAATTACGCCGCGGTCCCGGCCGAACTGCACTGGCTGGATATATCCGAACAGCCCTTCAATGACCTGGTGCCGCTCCTGCAGGAACGCTGGCAGTCGGGCTTTTCCGCCATCGGGACAGTCGCCGACTGCTTGCCGCCCCGCAAGCGTTTTCTGCTCGTCCAGCGACCGCTGGCAGAAATGCCCTAGCCCAAACACCGCTGCACCACCCGCCGCAGTGCCTAACCATAGAGCTTCGCCTTGGCTGATTTCATCTCTTCTTTTGGACCCCCGAAGCGTCACCAACCCTGGCGGCGACGCCTCCAGGATTTCGCCCTCAATGGCGGGATCTGGCTGGCGCTGCTGCTCTTCGGCGGACTCTCGCTGGCGGGCACCCGCAGACTGGCCCGCTGCCTGGTCTTCCTGAGCCGGCCGTTCCTAGGCAGCAGCAGCCGCATCATCGAAGCCAATCTGAAACTGGCTTTCCCGGACAAAAGCGCAGCCGAAATCGCGGCCCTGCGCCACCGGAATCTCTGTTTCATGATTGAACTGGCCTGCGATTTCCTGCAATCCCTGAAGCACCCGCACCGCATCGAACAGCGCCTGCTGCCGGTGATCGTCCCGGCGGAATATCCGCCGGATCAGCCGCTGCTGTTCTGCCTCCCGCATTTGGGCAACTGGGAGATTCTGGCCCGGATGATTCCGCGTACCGGCCGCAGATGTGCGGCAGTGACCGGTGTGTTCCGCAGCCGGAAGCTAAACGAACTGATGACCCGGGGCAGAAGCGCCTGCGGCATCGAATTGATTCCCAATGTCGGGGCAGCCGTCAAGGTCCGTGCCGCCATCCAGGACCGCAAATCGGTCGGACTGCTGATTGACCAGAACATCAGCCCCAAACACGGCGGGGTGTTCGTCAACTTCTTCTCCCTGCCGGCGCCGACCAGCCGTCTGCCGGCCAGCATTGCCCTGCAGTTACATGTGCCGGTCCTGGCCGGCGCCTGCATCAAACAGGACGATGGGAATTTCGCCCTGCTGCTGCAGCCACTGCCCAAACCCGCCTGGGAGTACTCTGATGTCAACACCCTGACCGAGGCCATTCTGGAAGCCAACGCCCAACTGATCCGCCAGCATCCCGAACAGTACCTCTGGATTTACCGGCGCTGGCGCTACCTCCCTGCCAATCTCACGCCTGAACTGCGCCAGCGCTTTCCGTTCTATGCCTGCAATAACAAATACGCCTGCCCCCAGGAACTGCTCGAGACACCGCTGAAGGACTGCTCCCATGACTGACCTGGCCCAAACATCCCAGCCCGCCGAATGGGACAGTATCACCCTGGCGGGTCTGCGCTGCTCCGCCCATATCGGCTGCAAGCCGGAAGAACGGCGACTGCCGCAGGTGCTGTTCCTGACCATCACCATCTACCTGGACACCCGCCCTGCCGCCAGCAGCGACGATCTGGCCCAAACGGTCAATTATGCTCAACTCAGCAAGGCCATCATTGAGCTGGTCAGCCAGTCCCAGTGTCAGCTGATCGAGACCCTGGCCGCGCAGGTGGCGGACAAATGCATCGCTGATTACCCGCCCTGTCAGGCCGTGCGGGTGCAGATTAATAAACCCGCTGGGTTGCCAAATGCCGAAGGCGCCATCCTGAGCATTTTCCGTCAGCGCGCCACGGATAAGTCTTGAGTGTTTAAGAAAAGGGAGCTGCCGATGTTGAAAATTGATGTCCTGATCGATTTGTTCTTCAAGGGTGAGAGCTGGGGCAAACGCGCGGAACAGATTGCCGCTTGCGGCTATGAGTACATCGAGACCTGGCAGGGCGCTGATACCGCTGCCCTCAAGGAGATGAACTCCGCCGGCGTGAAACTCATCAGCATTGTGCTGAATTCATTTCACCACCAGGAGACCATCCCCATCAAGCCGGCCAACCAGGCGGCCTTCGTGGCCCATATCGACAAGATGGCCGACAGCGCCCTGGCCGCAGGCTGCACTCAGGGCATCGTCACCGCTGGCCAGCAAGTCGGGGGAATGAGCTACCACGCCCAGCGGGCCGCCCTGGTCGATGCCTTGGCCGCTGCCGCTGCGAAAGTCTCCGACCGCGGCTTCAACCTGAATCTCGAACCGCTCAACACTGAAGTCGACCACGCCGGTTATCATCTCAGCTCAGCCACGGATTCTGTGGCCATCGTCAAAGAGACCGGCTGCAAAAATATCAAAGTCCTCTATGACATCTACCACATGACCATCATGTCTGGAAATCAGACCGAATTCCTGCGCCATAACCTGAACTGGATCGGACATTTCCATATCGCGGCCGTGCCCGGACGGCACGAACCCGCGCAAGGAGAGACCAATTACCCCTTCCTGCTCCAGGAAATCGCCAAGGGCGGATACCAGAATTTCCTCGGGCTGGAATACATCCCGCTGCTGCCCTCACGGGAATCGCTGCTCCAGACCGCCCGCTACCTGCAACCCGGCGCCTGAACGACAGACGGAGGCACCTGCCGTCCCACCGGCGGCTCTGCCTGGCCCGGTCTCAGCCGAGCGAGAATCCCCCCGCCCCAGCGGCCTCCAGCGCCAGCAGGCGCTCTTTCCAAGGGCGCCCGACCCGGAACCCACCCAGGCTGCCGTCAGCATTGATAACCCGGTGACAAGGGATAAAAATCGGCAGCGGATTGCTGTGATTTGCTCTTCCCACCGCCCGGCTGGCGCCCGGTCGGCCCAGTCGTCTGGCCAGTTGCCCGTAGCTGATGCATTGCCCATAGGGGATGCGCTGCAGTTCCTGCCAGACCAGCTGCTGGAAAACCGTCCCGGCGGCAGCCAGAGGCAGGGTGAATTCCCGCCGCTGCCCGGCCAGATACTCCTGCAGCTGGGCAGCCGCCTGCTGCAGCAGCGGCGACTGTGGGCATAGCTCACCCACAGGGCCCGGATTTTCGCCGGGGAACCAGAGACTGACCAGCTTACCAGCGTCTTCGAACAAGGTAAAATTCCCCGCCGGGGTGGTACAATAACAGTATTTCAGCATCTTATACCCGCTTTTGCCGCGCTAGAGTTGTTTCGGCCGTTGCGACTGGCGTTTTCCCTGGAGCCCTGCTATGCCCTTGGATTTTCGACCAACCCTCAAAACCGCACTGGAAAAGGGCCGGCTGCTCTCCCTCAGCCCACCCTTGCACAGCCAGGGCCGTGACGGCAGACGACTAAGCCGCCGGCACGGCAATGCCCTCGAATTCGCCGATTATCGCGAATACCAGCCCGGCGATGACCTGCGGCGCCTGGACTGGCGCGTCTTCGCCCGGAACGACCAGCTGCTCACCAAGCAGTTCAGCGAAGAAATCGAGCCCCGCTGCGAGCTGATCGTCGACCAGTCCGCGTCGCAGCAGATAACCCCCGCCAAAGCGCAGGCGACCCTCGCCGTGGCGGCGATTCTGGCCGCTGCCGCCGAAAACGCCGGCTTCCGGCTCACCGTCTGGCAGGCCGCAGAGCAATGGCGCTGCGAACCACAGCCGGAGCGGCCGCTGGAATGGCAGCACCTGGACTTCACCGCCCGGCGCAGCCCGGGGGAGACTCTGGAGGAGGCCTGCTGGCAGCTCCGACCGCGCGGACTGCGGATTCTGCTCAGCGATTTACTGTGGCCGGACAGCCCCCGGAAATTCCTGCAGCTTCTGCGAGAGGGCACCCAGTCCTGTCTGGTGCTGCAAATGCTCAGCCGTGCAGATTTGCAGCCTGAACTGAACGGTCTTGTCACCCTCATTGATGCCGAAACTGCTGCCGAGCACTCGTATTTTCTGGATGCTGAAGCTCTGGCGCAAGGGCAGGAACGCTTGCGTAGACACCAGAATCTCTGGCTGGAGGCCGCGGAAAACTGCGGCGTCGTGCTGCTGACCCTGGTCGCCGAGCAATTCCTGGATACCTGGGATTTGCAGCCGTTATGCCAGGCCGGAATCCTGCAGTAATCCACCGCCGGAAAACAGTTCAGCCCGCATTTTTGCACAACACCGGCTCGGCTATAATCACGCTGGGGATGCTGAACAGGCTGTCTCCTTCAGCCGATGTATACGGGAAGCAGCGGGCAGTCAGCAGCATCGTGCTGGCATTCTGCAGCGGCACCGTGATTTCCTGCAACGGCTGATCGGGCAGCAACTCAATTTCCAACTGCCGCTGAGCGCCATACTCGATATCTTCCGAGTATACGGTGTTTTCCTGGGCGTCGGTCTCAATGGCAAACAACACTCTGGTGTGTTCATCCTGGCCGCTGCGGGCCCTGGAAGGCAGCCCGACCCGGCAACGAAATTCATGGTATACGCCAGAACCGAGAAAATACTTGATCCCGGCATGTCCATACATGGCAAAACCGGCTGAAATATGCACTTCCCGTTGACGGCCCAAGCCATCCTTCTCCCAGGCCCAGAGAGGCTGCAGATAACCGTTTTCCACCAGGTACCCCGGGATGACTTCCTGATACAGGCTGGGATGAATGAAAATGGGCAGCAGTTCACCAAGGCCGCGCTCGGCCAGCCAGGCGCAGTCCGCCGCCTCAAAGCGCTGAAAGGCCAAACAGAAAGCGCTGTGCCAGGCCGATGCCGTCAGCGACGCGGCTTGTTGCGAGGCCGGAGCCAGGATTTCCTGCAGGCGGCGCGGGTCTGCCCCGGCATAAGCCGCGGTGACCACCGCGGGGATATATTTCCGGCTGTCGCGCCCACCCCGGCGCATCGCCTCCAGGAGGTTCAGGGCGCACTCTATGACCGAGGTGCCAAGCAGACGCGGGGCATCAGCTAGGAAATCACCGCTGGCGGAATCGAAAAAATGGTGCATCCGCAAGTGCCTCCCCGACACCGGGTCGGGGAAGATTTGCGCGAACAGCTCGTTATTGGTGGAATGTCCGGGGGTGAAGGGCTCCTGCACGAAATGGCCCAGCACACCGGCCCGGCGCAGCGCCTCCTCCCAGTCTCTCGCCTGCAGAGCCACGACCAGCGCCTGCAGCATATCCTGCAGTAGAGCCAGGTTGGCAGTGCAGGAGACCGGCTTCTGCGCCGTAATGGCCGCGCTGCCGTCCGCAGCAGCCAGGGTATGCGGCACCCAGCGCCCGCCAGGCTGCAGGCAATAGCGGCGGAACTCCGGGATGTATACCCAGTCCAAAATCAAACACATCGCGGCTAATTTTTCCACCACGCTGTGAATTTTCGGGAAAAACGGCCGTGCCAGCGAGTCCGGTCTCATATCCGGCTGCAGCAGCGACATTTCCCACTCCGGCAATGCCTCCGCCGCCCGCAACCCCAGCAATGCATGCCCACTCCATTCCTGCATCAGACACCTCCCCCATACCAGCTTATTGCCTGCGCGATCAGCACCCGGAAGCACCGGATGACTGTTAAATATATCCTTTGCCGGGAATTTGACAAGGCAAAAACGGCCGGCAGGGAAAGTGTTAATGTGCGAAAATTGGTGATAGATTGTCGCCGAAGAGGCGTCGTTTTAGGTTGGCCGCGAAATGACATGGTTGGCGCTCTGCGGCGGCTCCGGCCTGGACTGCGGCGGCGGCGGCGGCGGGTTTCGGTTGCCCCGCGGAATGACCTGGTTGGTGCTCTGCGCCGGCTCCGGCTTGGGCTGCGGCGGCGCCGGCCTGGGCTGCGGCGGCGGGTTTCGGTGGCCCCGCAGAATGACCTGGTTGGTGCTGGAAGCAAAGATTGCAGCGGCCCTCTGCAGGCG
>JAAYYJ010000185.1 GCA_012515455.1 Oligosphaeraceae bacterium | reverse complement strand
GATGATGCCAGCCGGGGCAGCTGGGGGGAGTGCAAGAAGGGCCTCTGGGATGCCGGCATCTGCCTGGCGGCGGTGCTGATCCTCAGCGGCGGTGGTGCGATGGAGGTCTGGCTGCCGTTACTCAAGGGCAGTCAGCCGGGCGGGGCGTTCCTGCTGCCCTTCTGGCTGTATTTGCCCCTGGCGACGGCTTTGCTGTGGCTGAGTATAAACGTGGTGAACTGCAGTGATGGCGTGGATGCGCTGGCCGGATCGCTGACTCTGCTGGCGCTCTTTGGCATGGGAGCGTTCCTGTATGGCGTGCTGGGGCACGTGAATATCGCCAATTATCTGCTGATTCCACACGAACCCGAGGGCGCATACTATGCGATTCTGATCTTCACTGCGGCCGGGACCCTGGCCGGTTACATCTGGCATAACGCCGGACCCAGTGCGGTGATGATGGGCGATGCCGGATCGCGCTTTTTGGGACTGCTGCTGGGCGTGGCGGTGCTGGTGTCCGGAAATCCTTTTTTGTATTTGGCGGTGGCCACGATTTTGTTCGTCAATGGCGGCGTCGGCTTGGTGAAACTGGTGTTCTTCCGGCTGCTGCGCAAGTGCGGCTATGATGTGCGCCCGCCCCTGCGGAACATCCCCAACCCCATCCATCCGGAGCGTTTTGCCAGTGATGAAGAGGCCGCCCGGCAGCTGCCCCTGGTGCGGCTGCTGCACCGGTTCCGCTGCCCGATGCACGACCACTGCCGCAAGAATTTATCCTGGTCGGACACCCAGGTGGTGATCCGCTTTATGTTGCTGCAGGCGATACTGATGCCGCTCCTGCTCCTGATCATCTTGAAGCTGCGCTGAATTTACTCTGGAAGCCGGGACCATGAAGCTGGAGACGGAACGGAAATACCTGCTGGCGGATTCATCCTGGCGGCAGAATTGCGGGCCGGGGCATGCGATCCGGCAGGGATATTTCACCCGAGGCGAAGATTTCCAGCTGCGGGTGCGCCTGGTGGACACCCAGGCGCTGCTGACTATCAAGGGCAAAGCTGAGGGTATCACCCGGAGGGAATTCGAATTCCCGATCCCATACCCGGAGGGCGAGGAACTCCTGCGCGAGTTCTGCGGCACCCGCCTGGTGGAGAAGACCCGATACTACCTGCAGTACGGCGGTTTTACCTGGGAAATCGATGAGTATACCGGCCGGAATCAGGGCCTGTATACGGCCGAGATCGAGCTGCCGGATGAGGACACCGCCTTCCCGCTGCCCCCCTGGCTGGGGCAGGAAGTCAGCCACGACCCGCGTTACAGCAATGCCGCCCTGGCCCGGCAACCCAGGCGGGGCTGAGAGTCCGCCACTGCCGGGCTGAGAGCACCTCCGCGCATAATTTCACTATCTTGGGGAAAAGAATGTCTGTTTTGCAATACCGCTATTTTCTGGTCTTCTGGTTCCTGCTGTTGAGTGCAGTTGCCCTGGCTGGCAGCATTGAGCGCACGCCGGAGGGCAAGACTCTGATCACGGTGACCTGCTGGTCCGTGCCGGACCCCACCAAGACCGACGTCAACAGCCGGGCGGAATATGCGGTGCTCCGGGAATTCATCCGCCGTTTCCCGGATATTCTGGAGCGGAAGTACCGGGCGAAGTATGAGGCTGATCCCGGCAGATACGGCCATTTCAGCTGGCGCAAGGAGGATGTTGAGATTGTCCTGAAACGTTTTGCCGGCATTACGGTCGAGGGCATGAGCATGGACACCGGTCCGCTGATGGCCATCGCCGGCGGTGTCTCCCCCGATGTGATCTACGTCAATTTCCGGCAGTCGGACACCTATGTCCAGGAGGGCTTCCTGTATCCGCTGGATAAGCCTGAGGACAATTATTATACCGGCCTGAGTGATCAGGAGCGGGAATTTATGATCCATGCCAAGATTCTGCCGGTGATCAAGCGCCGTAAGATCGGCTCTGCGACCGAGCACATCTGGGCCATTCCGCGGCGGGGGCCGTCCGGGCGGGTGATGTTCTACCGCAAGGATTTGCTGAACAGCTACGGCATCCCTTACCCTGACAACGACTGGACCTGGGAGGATTTCCTGAGCTACTGCCAGCGGGTGACTAATCCTGACCAGGGCACCTACGGTGTGCGTCTGGGGGCGGGACAGCAGGAGAGCTGGTACTGGATACCCTTTCTCTGGTCGGCCGGCGGTGATGCCATGCATTACGACGAGGCCAAGGATGAGTGGTCGGCCATATTCGACAGCGATGAGGCAGCAGTGGCACTGGATTTTTATCTGCGTCTGACTACCGAACGCTGGATTGACCGCAACAACGTGACCCGCTACGGCTATGCCATGAAGGAGGCGCGGGGCAATCAGAAATGGGAATTGGGTCAGATTGCGTTCATGCCCTCGTATCTTGACGAACGGATGTTCGCGACCATCAATCCGGATTTGGTGGGGATGGTGCCGGTGCCTCTGGGATACCCGGGCAAAGATGGCAAGCGTACCCGGGGCAGCGAAATAAACTGCGGTATGCAAGGCATCTTTGCCGGCTGTGACAACCCGGTCATCCGTGACGCCGCCTGGGAGTACATCACCTTCTTTCCCAGTGAAGACGCAGCCAGAATCCACACCCAGGTCATGGTCGAAGGCGGGATGGGAAATTTTGTCAACCCGCGGTACTTGCGTCTTTTCGGCTACGATGACCTCATCCGTCTGGCACCGCCGGGCTGGGAGGAGACCTACAATATCTCCATTGAAAGCGGCCAGCCCGAGCCGTACGGGCGGAACTGCCAGCTGGTGTATGTCGAAATGACCCGCCCCATGAATGCGGCCGAGAATCTGGCCATGGCCCGCGGCGAGGGTGCGATACCGCTGTATTCGGCTGAGCTGTACGAGAAGGCCGAGCAGTATCGCGATGTCACTCCCGAGGCACTGCAGGCCCAGGGTGCCCCTCCGGAGAAGGTCGAGGAGTGCCGCGCGCAGCGCCGGCTGCTGCAGCTGCGCCACAGTGTTCTGAAGAAGCTCCTCGAAGAGGGGGTGCAGGAGTCCAACCAGAAGATGCTGGGGATATTGTCGCCGCGGGAGCAGCTGCTGCGGCGGATCAGCGCGGTGGCGCTGCTGATTGCCATCGTGGTTGCGTTTGCACTGGTGTTCCGGCGGATTTTCAAAGCATTTGCGCCGCCCAAGACGGTGGGGGTGGAACAGCAGACCTGGGGGTTCCGCAAATACAAATGGGCCTATCTGATCCTGCTGCCGGCGCTGCTGTCAATCCTGGTCTGGCGCTATATCCCGCTGGTCATGGGCTCCATGATGGCATTCCAGAATTACCGCATCATGGGCGGCTCGGAATGGGTCTGGCTGGATAATTTCGGCAATGTCCTCTGGGATGCCGAGTGGTGGTTGACGGTGTATAATTCTTTGAAATTCTGTTTTCTGGTGATTGCTCTGACCTTCCTGCCGCCGGTCATCCTGGCGGTGCTGCTGCAGGAAATCCCGTACGGGAAGATTTTTTTCCGCACGGTATTTTATTTACCGGCGGTGATTACCGGCCTGGTGGTGATTTATTTATGGCGGTCCTTCTATGAGCCTTCGGAATTCGGGGTCCTGAATGCGGTACTGATGAAGATTCCCGCCCTCGGCATCATCGCTCTGGCGGCGTTGTTCTTCCTGATACTGTATTTTTTTGCCCAGAGGCTGTTTCTGCACGGGAACCGCTTCGAAGCCGCGCTCTGCTTCGTGGCCGGCTGCCTGCTGTTCTATTACTTCTTCACCTTCGCTCTGCCGATCTTCACCGATCCGCGCATCGAAGTGCCCTGGTACGCGCGCTTCTTTCATACCATGCGCGACCCGTACCGCTGGCTGCTGGACCCCAAGACCGCGATGGTCTGCTGCGTGCTGCCCAATGTCTGGGCTGGCATGGGGCCGGGCTGCCTGATCTACCTCGCTGCCCTGAAAGGCATCGCGGATGACTTCTATGAAGCCGCGGATATCGACGGCGCGACCTTCGTGGACAAGATTTTGTTCGTGGTGATTCCGATCCTCAAGCCCCTGCTGATCATTCAGTTTGTGGGTATTTTCATCCGCTCCTGGGAGAATACGGCCATGATTATGACCATGACCGGCGGTTCCAGCGGCACCAACGTGGCCAGTCTGCTGATTTTCTACAAGGCTTACATCTATCTGAAATTCGGCACCGCGACGGCCATGGCCTGGATTCTCGGCTTTATGCTGATCGGCTTTACGGTGTACCAGCTGCAGATCCTCTCCAAGCTGGAATTCAAGACCACCGGCAAGAAGGAGTAACCCGCGATGATTCTGCAGACTTGCTCCTATGCCCGGGCCGGATTGCTGGGCAATCCCTCCGACGGATATTTTGGCCGGACCATCTCCTTCACCTTCGCCAATTTCCAGTCCCAGGTGCAGCTGTGGGAGAGTCCTGAAATCTGCCTGCTGCCCGGGGCCGAGGATGACGGCAATTTCCCGGACTTCGACAGCATGGTCGATGAGATTGAGCATTTCGGCTACTACGGCGGCGTACGGGTGGTCAAGGCTACAGCCAAGGTCTTTTACACCTATTGCCGGACCCACGGCATCAGCCTGCCCAAGCGCAATTTCACCCTGCGCTACCAGTCGAATATCCCGCGTCTGGTGGGCCTGAGCGGTTCCAGCGGCATCAGTACTGCAGTGCTGAAGGCGCTGCTGCGCTTTTATGAGGTCGAGGACCGGATCCCCATCGAGCTGCTCCCGACCTTGTGCTGGCAGGCTGAGTCCGAGGAGCTGCGGATCACCTGCGGCATGCAGGACCGGGTGATACAGATGTACAACGGATTGATGTATATGGATTTCGAACAGGAGTACTTTGCTGCCCACCAGCATGGGCGCTATCAGCGCCTGGATGCGACGCTGCTGCCCCCGCTGTATGTCGCCTTCGACCCCCGGCGGGCCGAATTCTCCGGCACCTACCATCGGAATTTGCGCACCCAGTTCGACGAACACAAGCCCGACATCGTGGCCGCGATGAGCGAATTCGCCGATCTGGCCCGGCAGGGGTTCGAAGCGCTGAGCACTGGGCGGACCGAGAGGCTGCCGGCTCTGATCAATGCCAATTTCGATCTGCGGGACCGCGTTTTCCGGGTCTCGCCGGAGAACAAACAGATGGTTGAGGTCGCCCGGCGCTCCGGGGCGTCGGCCAAATTTGCCGGCAGCGGCGGGGCCATCGTGGGCACCTATACCGATGCCGCGATGCTGCAGGCGCTGCGCCGGGACCTGGCCGGGATCGGCTGTGAGCTGGTGCTGCCGGATATTGGCGGGACGCTGGCGTGAGCGCCGCCCCCGCGGCCGAACTGCGGCGGCGTAATTGCCGGCAAGCTGGTTGTGCCTGGGGCCCACAGGCGTTATATTAAGGCTGACGCTTAGAGTCGTGGTTTGTCACAGAAGGGAAAATGCGATGCGCAAGGGTATTTATCTGGCTTATTTGCCCGGCGAGAGTCCGGAGGAGAAATTTGTGCAGGCGGCAGCGCTGGGTTTTCAGTGCGTCGAAGTGCCCACTCTGCTGACCGAGGCAGAGCGCAAACGCTACCGGCAAGCCGCGGCTGCGGCCGGCATTGCTGTGCCCAGCGTGATGAACAGCAGTCACTGGTCCAGTCCGTTATCTGATCCGGACCCGGCGGTGCGCGCTGCCTCTCGCGCGGGGATGCTGGCCTCGCTGGCTACTGCGGTGGAACTGGGTTCGGACACGGTGTTGCTGGTGCCGGCGGTAGTCAAGCCCGAGGTGACCTACGAGCAGGCCTGGCAGCGCTCGACAGCCGAGATTGAGCAGCTTTTGCCCGCCTATCAGGAGGCGCAAGTCTGCATCGGCATTGAGAACGTGGGCAACAAGTTCCTGCTCAGTCCGCTGGAATTCAATGCCTACCTGGATGCCTTCGGCACGCCTTTCCTGCAGGCCTATTTTGATGTCGGCAATTACTGCGCCATCGCCTACCCCCAGCATTGGATTCGCACTTTGGGCCAGCGTCTGAAGAAGGTCCATATCAAGGGGTACGACCAGAACAGCAAGGCTTTCACCAAAAGCCTGCTGGCCGGCAGCATCGATTGGGCGGCAGTGCGCCAGGCCCTTAAAGATGTCGCTTACGACGACGTCCTGACCGCCGAAATCTCCGGCGAGGGCGAGACCGCGCAGGACAAAGTCCGCAATATCAGCCACGAGATGGATCAGATTTTGGCCCTGTGAGAGCAGGTGCAACGCCGCCTCGCGGCAGTCATTTTATCCCCGGCGGGCGCAATGCGCCCGCTCCAGAGCAGAGCAGCAGAGAATGAACAATTTAGCGCGTGCGAATATCTCCCGCATTGCCGGGTATGTTCCCGGCGAGCAGCCGCGGGGGCAGAAGTTAATCAAACTGAATACCAATGAGAATCCTTATCCGCCGGCGCCGGAAGTCGGGGCCGCCCTGCAGAGTTTCGCCTGGCAGGACCTGCGCCTGTACTCCGAACCCAGTGCCGCGTGCGTGCGTGAGGCCGCCAGTGCGGAATATTCCTTGCCGGCGGAGCAGATTCTCTGCGGCAATGGCTCGGATGATCTGCTGACCATCGCGGTGCGGACCTTTGTGGACCAGGGGCAGCCGCTGGCATATTGCGTGCCCAGCTATTCCTTGTATCCGGTGCTGGCCGATCTGCAAGGCGCCTCGCATCAGCAGGTGCATCTGGACCACGATTTCCAGGTCCCCGAGGATGCCGCCGCGCAGGCTCGCGGGGCACGGCTGCTGCTGTTGGCCCGGCCCAACGCGCCTACCGGCACCAGCACCGCCCGCAGCCGCCTGGAAAAATTGTGCCGGGAGTTCCAGGGTGTGGTCTGGATTGATGAGGCATACGCGGATTTTGCGGCTGACCACTGTCTGGATTTCGTGTCCCGGTACCCGAATGTGGTAGTCTCACGGACTTTTTCCAAGAGTTACTCCCTGGCTGGTCTGCGCCTGGGTCTGGCCTTCGCTGCGCCCGGGCTGATTCAGGAAATGAACAAGGTCAAGGACTCATACAATGTCGATGCCCTGACCCAGTGCCTGGGCAGTGCGGCCTTGCGCGCTTCCGCATACATGCGCGAAAATGCCGCCCGCATCCGGGAGACCCGGGACTGGCTGTCCGGGCAGCTGCGCCAGCTGGGCTGTGAGGTCCTGCCCTCGCAGGCCAACTTCCTGTTCGCCCGGACACCGCTGGCCGCCGAGCAGGTCTTTGCCGACTTGCGGCGGGACGGCTTCCTGGTGCGCTATTTCAAACTGCCGCGCATTTCCGAATACCTGCGCATCACTATTGGCCGGCGGGAGGACATGCAGGCCTTCGTCGACTGCCTGAAAAAAATACTCTCCTGAGCAATGCGAGCCTTGACTTGAGATGCAGAAAGTCGCCTTGGCAGAAATTTCGCCGCGGTTGCGGCAAGTGCGCAGCGTACTGCGGAAATCGCAGCGCGAGTTCGCGGCTTTGCTGGGCATCAGCCTGAGCCATTACTCCAAGCTGGAGGCTGGCATTGGCGGCGTCAGTGACGCGGTGCTGTATGCTGTGGCGGCACAGGCCGGGGTCTCGCCGGAGTGGCTCAAGACCGGCCAGGGGCTGCCGCCTGCCGGGCAGGAGGCCCCGCCCCGGCGGCAGGTGCGGCGAGGCGCGACGGCCCCGCCGGTGGAATGCATCAGCGCGGTGATTGCTGCGGCTGAGCGGCCGGAGCTGCGCGCCTTGGCGGAGAAAATGTCTGCCCTGACGGGAGTCAGCGTCGTGCAGGCGCTGGCCGATCTGCTGCTGGCGAGCCGGCGGAGTCTCCCGCTCACGGAGAAAGATCAGCAGGAAGGCTCTGGCGATGTCGGCAAACCATGACGGTGTGGAGAAGCTCGGTTCCGGGAGCAAGGGCTTGAAGCGGATTCTGCGGGCGGCGGTCTATTCTGCGGCCGGGTTATCCCAGGCGGCCAAACATGAGGCGGCCTTCCGGCAGGAGCTGGTTCTCGGGCTGCTGCTGCTGCCGCTGTCCTGTTTTTTGCCACTGGGTCTGCTCTTCAAACTGTTCCTGAATGTCGTCTGGCTGGCAGTGCTGGCGGTGGAATTGCTGAACACCGCCATCGAAGCAGTCGTGGACCTGGTCTCTCCTGGATATCATCCCCTGGCCAAGCAGGCCAAGGACCTGGGCAGCGCCGCAGTGTTCTGCCTCCTGCTCGCCTGGTTTGCGGCCTGGGCCTGCGCCCTCTGCCAGCTGCTGGGGTAGGAACTGCAGATGCCCATCATCATTTCGCCATTCTGCCGGGCCGCCCGCAATGCCGCCTGGGAAGAGTTCCTGTTTCGCCGCCGCCCCCTGCGCCCGGCGCTGCTTTTCTATCGCAATGAGGCGGCCGTGCTGTGGGGCCGGAACCAGAACCCCTATCTCGAATGCGATGTGCCTAAATGCCGCCGCCAGGGAGTCAGCCTGCTGCGCCGCATTTCCGGCGGGGGGACGGTGTACCACGACCTGGGCAATCTGAACTACTGTTTTGTCCTCCCGCGCGGGACCTGCGAGCCGGGAGCCGCGGTGCAATTGCTCTGCCGCTGCCTGCGGGGGCTCGGCGTGCCGGATTTGCGGGTCTGCGAGCGGCATTCGTTGTGGCTGGGTGAACGGAAAGTCTCCGGGTCGGCCTTCGCCTTGTCCGGTCCGGCGGTGCTGCTGCACGGCTGCCTGCTGTTGCACAGCGATTTGGTCCGCCTGCAGGAACTCCTGCAGCCGGCGCGGGCCGAAGCTCCTGGCCGGCGCGGTCTGGCGTCGGTCCGCTCCCCGGTAGTCAATCTCAGTGCGGTGTGCCCGGCGGTGAGCGCGGCGGCGGTGCAGGAGGCGTTGTCCGCCTTGGCCGTTGAGCTCTGGCCGGCACTGGCCGATGAGGAGGAGAGCGGGCCTGCTCCGGCAGAGCTCCTGGCGCCTTACGAAGAAAAATTCACCTGTGAGTCCTGGACCATGGAAATGGCAGCCGGAATAAATGATCAACAGCCGTGACATCCTCGATCGTCTTGAGCAGTACGTGGTGGAAATCATCAACGGACAGCGCAAGGAAGGCTTTGACCGCCTGTTCCGCTATTTCCTGTTCCTGCTGTCACGTATTTACCGGAACCTGGTGCAGCTGCGCCTGAGCCTGTACAATGCCTCCATACTGCGCCAACGCGTCCTGGGCTGCTTTGTGGTCAGCGTGGGGAATTTGACCACCGGGGGCACCGGCAAGACCCCGCTGGTGGAACTGCTGGCCCGCCGCTTGGCCCGCCGGGGTAAGAAGGTCGCGATTTTGAGCCGCGGCTACAAAAGCAAGCCGCGGCCTCTCTGGCACCGGCTGAAATCGCTGTTCTCGGGCAATCCTGAGATTGTGCCGCCGCGTTTTGTCTCTGACGGCCGGCAGGTGCTGCTGGATTCCCGCCAGGCCGGCGACGAGCCCTTTATGCTGGCCCGGAATCTGCTGGCCGAGGGCGATTGCCCCGGTGTGATGGTGGTGGTGGACAAGGACCGCTACAAAGGCGGGACCTTCGCTACCCGCCGGGGAGCAGAAATCATGATCCTGGATGACGGTTTCCAGTATCTGCGCCTGCGCCCCTGGACTAATATCCTGGTGGTGGATTCCACCAACCCGTTTCATAATCACGAGATGCTGCCCTGCGGCATGCTGCGCGAACCAATCAAGAACCTGCGTCGGGCAGACTTTATTTTTTTGACCAAATCGAACAACAGCGAGCGATTGCGCCATCTGCGGCGTTTCCTGAAATCGCACAACCCCCAAGCCAAGATCATCGAGTGCAACCACGAGCCGCGCTATTTGCAGGATGTCAATGACCGCGCCCTGCGGCTGGATTTAGCCTCTCTGTCCGGCCG
>JAAYYJ010000184.1 GCA_012515455.1 Oligosphaeraceae bacterium | reverse complement strand
TTCTTAAGGACCGAGAGATGCTTTGAAACCGTTGCATATTCCAAGCGCAACGCCGCCACAAATTCACATACGCAGCGCTCCTGACGGTCGGCAAGCTGCTCGACCATCCATAAGCGGGCCGGATGACCCAGGGCTTTGAAAACCTCAGACTCTTGCTGGAAACTTTCACGACTGTATTCCATATCAGGTACTCCTCTGAACTATATTACCCGTCGTTATTTTATGTAATTTAGCATAATGTCTTAAAATTGCCAGCCGGGGCCGCGCAGGCGGGGCGGAACATATCTGTCTTGGCCGGTTAGTCCGGTTGTGGTTCTTAAGGGTTTTTCCGGGCCGGGATGATTTGTCTATTAACCGAACCACGATATCTTATAGCTTTGACCTCGATTAATCCCCCGGGGTATAATTATTCCGTCCCGGGGTGATTTTTTTGCGGTCCGGGACTAGGAACAGGCTGGATTGCGAGCATCGCTTTGGCGTCAGGAGAATGACTGCATGAATGTTTTGCTTACTGGTTTGATTATTGCTGTTTCGACCTTGATTGGCACGGTGGCCGGCTTTACCTTCAAGAAGATTCCGCATAAGTACAACGATTTGCTTCTGGGTGGGGCCGCTGGGGTGATGCTGGGTGCGGCGGTGTTGGGTCTGATTGTGCCGGCGGCGGGCTGTGCCGGGCGCTTTGCGCTGCTGCTGACGGTCCTGGGGGTGCTGTCCGGTGCGTTATTGGTCAGCATGCTGGACAAGGTAACTCCTCATTTGCATCATCTGGTTGGCATCGACAAGGAGGCCCACGCTCATAATGCCGGCGTCAGCAAAGTCTTGCTGTTTGTCTCCGCCATCGCCATTCACAAACTGCCGGAAGGTCTGGCGGCGGGAGTTAGCTTTGGCACCGAGAATATGAGTGATGTGCTGACTGTGGCCGGGAGCATTTCCCTGCAGAACATCCCGGAGGCGATGGTGGTGGTGGCACCGCTGCTGGCCGTCGGGGTCACCCGTCTGCGGGCCATGCTGATCTCCTTGAGTATTGGAGTTATCAGCATGACTGGCACCTTCCTGGGATATTATCTGGTCAGCATAACTGCAGTACTGCTGCCGTTCCTGCTGGCATTTGCCGGCGGCACCATGATGTATGTAATCAGCGATGAAATGATTCCCGAGACCCACTCGCACGGTTTTGAAAAACAGGCGACCTTCGCCTTGCTGTCGGGATTCCTGCTGATTCTGGTCCTGCAAAGTCTGGTTGGATGACCAGAGCAGTGGCTGCAGCCCAGTTCGGGGTCAAGGATAATCCGGCGGTGCCTGACTGACAAAAGCCGCGGGGCTCTTCCAAGCGCGGACAGCGCCGATGGCGCCATCGGCGTGCTGGTAGCCGGCATTGGTAGCTCCGAATGAGAAGGGGAATGGCAGTCCCTGGGGGGGGAAGCTGCCGCTGATGGGCTGGCCCCACGCAGTCGGCTCGGAGCTGGCTTTCTGGCCCTCCAGATACAGCGCCAGTTGCGGCTGGGCGCCGGTCAAATCCCAACTCGCGGCCACTGAGATAAAACTCTGTTCATCCCAGTTATCAGCGTTGGCGTGTACTCCGATAGTGGAACTGCCGTTGTTGATATGCAAATAGAAGTGCCGGGTACTGCGGTCATAGCTTAAGACCATGACATTTTTCCAGTATAGCGTCTCGCCGGCCAGGGGCGGTCCGCAGTGGAACAGGGTTTTGCGGGTGACACCAGCATAAAACACCGCATTGCCCTCCCAGTCCGGCTTGAATTGCAAGCTCAGTGCGCCTTCCTTCTGGGCCAGTGTGTCCTGGAAGTCCAGGTTGAAAGGCGTGCGCAGGGTCGCCTCACCGGTCGGGGTGTTTTCTCCTGCCAGGGTGATGTAGGCGCAGGCGCGTTCCTGGCGGAAATGTTTTTCCTGGCCGTTTTCCAGGTACACGGCTTCCATCGCGATCACAACCCCGGGCTGAGTTACTTCTAGCTGGGTGGAGATGGGCAGTCCGGCTTTCCAGCAAACCGGCAGGTAGGTGTCGGCGATCAGGGGCAGGGGCTGGCTGAGGTTATTGCCATCGGCATCCAGGATCTGGGCGGTGAAATGCTTTACATATATTGGTGAGCTCGATTCCAGAGCGGGGCGGAAAGTGACCTTGGTGCCGCTGCCGTTGCTGTGCTGCTGTTCGGTCAGCACGACCTCGCCGGTGGCAGCTGCCAGTTGACAGGGCGGGGGAGCAAAGGTGCTGAAGAGCAGGTCCTGCCAGAAGCTGGTGTCCTTGAAATACTTGCCGTCGGAGAAGACACTGGAGAATGCCTCGTCTTTGCGGTTGTATTCAAAGAGCACCTTCCAGCC
>JAAYYJ010000183.1 GCA_012515455.1 Oligosphaeraceae bacterium | reverse complement strand
CGGCCTGGGCTTCTGGTTCGAAACCGGCCAGGAGACGCCAATTGTCCTGTTGCGGGTAATCGAAGAAATCGGCGACGACAATCTGGGCATCAATCTGGACCCCGCCAACCTGCTGATGTACGGCAAAGGCAACCCTCTGGATTCCTTGGAAGTATTCGGCAAATATGTCCGCAACCTGCATGTCAAGGATGGCATGACTCCGACTGACGGTCGGAAGCTGGGCCGCGAGGTCCAGGTCGGCAAAGGGATGGTGAATTTCCCCCGATTGGTCCAGCGCCTGCGGGAAATCGGCTTCGACGGTGAATTCATCATCGAGCGTGAAATCGCCGAAGGGGAAGAGCAGCAGCGCGATATCCTGGAGACGGTCGCCAACCTGCAGCAGTGGTGGGAAGAGTAATCTGCGGCATGGGGCCTGGCCAGGGCCTCAGCCCTGCCAGAGCCTCTCATGCTGGCGGATATAGTCGTCCTCCCAGTCAATATTGAAGTGCAGCCAGGGCCGACCGCTCTGCAAGCAGTCAATCAGAGCCTGGAAATACATATCGAATTTGCTGTGCACGAAGACCCGGCTGTCGCGGTACCGGTGAATCCAGGCCAGGAACTCCTGCACCCCCGCGACCGTCAATTCCCCTCCGTGATAGGCATCGAACAGCTGCTTGAAGCGCAGCAGGTACTCACACCACAACACCTGCTCGAAGGCCAGAACATTGCCGCTGCCTGCGGCCGCCGACAATTCCCAGGCCAGCTGCAGCAGATGCTGATATTGCGGCAGGGTGGTGCGCTTGAGCAGCGAATACGGGTACGGGATGTGACAATGCCCGACCGCATCAATCAGCGCCGTCATGGCGTCATACAGCGCCTGCGCCTGAGGCGCCGCCGCGCCGTACAGCTTCTGCAGGGTGCGCTCGATGCAAGCCTCCTCCGGCTCATCCCAGGCGGCTTTGGCCATGAAGTAGTAATTCAGGCCGTACACACTCCAATGCGGGATATGGAACTGGGTCATAAGCCCGTCAACACCGTGCCGATGGTACCACTGCACTTCCTTAAACACATCGTGGTGGTGAATCATCGGCAGGGACAGATACAGATTCACGCCCATATAATATTCATAGATGATCACCTTGCCGCCGTCTTTGGCCCGCACCCAGGACTGGATGTCAGAGGCGTAACAGCGGTTGATGGGGCAGGACGGATCATCGAGACGATGACGAATGCAACGCCAGTAGGGCGCAAAGCTGACACTGAGATTGTCACGCAGACGGAAATCCGGCGTGGGACGGCAGTAATTGATGTAGGCACAGAAATTCAGCCGCAGGTCCGGGCGCTCTTTTTCCAGCTGCCCAGCCACATCCTGGAGAAGGTCCAGGTAGATGCGTTCAGCCAGGTAGACATGGGTGGAGAGGCTGTACAGATCGCCTTTCTGGTTCGGATCATAGAAGCGGGAGCACTCCGGACATTCGCACCAGCCGAAGCCGTCATTGGGAATCAAAGCCAGGGTCTGGACCTCGGGATGCTGCCGGGCGTAATCCAGCATATTCTTGACGATCTCCCGGCGCAGCTCCGGGTTGGTGGTGCACAGCTGCTCGCTGAGCAGCAGCCCGTTCTTGTCCGGCACCGGCTTGATGCGCCGGCCATTGATCTCAGCAAAAAAATCCGGGTGCTCGGACTGGTATTTCTCGCCCGGAATCCAATAATTGAAGTTATGGTGGCCGCTTTGCACCTCAATGCCGCGGACTTGGAACATCGTTTTCCCTTCCGGGGACAGATGGTCGTAATATTTCATCCAGGTGTTCAGATAATTCAGCTTGTTCTTGGCCATCCAGTCGGCCAGCAGGGGGGTGTCGTCATTGAACGCGAACTCCTGCACCAGCCCGCGGATGCTCAATAGCGGTTTGCGGGCCGCGATCAGCACCCCCGCGGGCAAGGAAAGACTGGCACCGCTGGTATGCAGGATATCTTGCCCCGGGGCAAAAAAACAATACCCCAGATATTTTTCCGCGAAATCATAGACCGCGTAGAGTATTTCCACCGCGGTGGGAGCACAGAAGAGCAGTTCCGGGCCCTGCCGGGTTACTGAGAACGAGGGCAGTTCCGGAACCAGCCGGAAAGATACGTTGAAGGCCGGATCGCCCTCCGGGCAGCGGCGGGTCCACAGGGAATGCAATTCCTGCTGCGCCAGCTGTAAGGTCGGATCACTGTATTCTTGCTGTTTCAGAGCCATCTACATACCTCAGCGGAAATGGTGTGACAGGAGGTCGGGGCGCACCTCAGTGCGTCTTGCCGGCCAGGGGCGGAAGGCAGTGCCGCTGACACCATAAATACTGGTCAGCGCGGCAGGGGAATTACCAGTCGAAGAGTTTGAGCTGCTTGTCGTCATGCTCGTCCTTGCGACGGCGTTTGCTGACGGCAAGCTTCGGCTTGCCTTCTTCCCCAAACTCGTTGTTCTCCAAATTGCTCAGCACCTCAGTGGCCCGGCTGAGTACTGCCCGCGGAATACC
Organism: Oligosphaeraceae bacterium; assembly: GCA_012515455.1. Classification (GTDB taxonomy): domain Bacteria; phylum Verrucomicrobiota; class Lentisphaeria; order Oligosphaerales; family Oligosphaeraceae; genus JAAZIZ01. The sequence continues at coordinate 10,230 of JAAYYJ010000183.1, read as the reverse complement.
AGCCAGGCGGGCCACATGAATGCCGTAGCTCTTGTCCGCACTGCCCGGGACAATTTTGCGCATGAAGATGATGCTCTCGCCTTGCTCCTGCACCAGGACGGTGAAATTTTTGACTCCGGGCTTGGTCAGGCTCAGGTCGGTCAGTTCGTGGTAATGGGTGGCGAACAGGGTCCGGGCCTTGACCTGCGGGTTGTCGTGCAGGAATTCGGCCACCGCCCAGGCCAGACTCAAGCCATCGAAGGTGCTGGTGCCCCGGCCGATCTCATCGAGAATAATCAGGCTGGCGGGCGTGGCATGATTGAGGATATTGGCGGTCTCCACCATTTCCACCATAAAGGTCGATTGCCCCCGGCTGATGTCGTCCGCCGCGCCGACCCGGGTGAAAATCCGGTCCGTGAGGCCGATGCAGGCCGACCGGGCGGGAATGAAACTGCCCATCTGGGCCATAATCACCAGCAGCGCGACCTGGCGGATATAGGTGGATTTGCCGGCCATGTTCGGACCGGTGATGATCGCCAGCTGGGTGTCCGCGGTGTCCAGATGCACGTCATTGGGGACAAAGGCCTCGTTCTGCAGCCGGGCATCCAGAACCGGATGGCGGCTGTCGCGGATATCCAGTATCGGGCGGGTGGAGATTTGAGGCCGGACGTAGTGGTATTTCCCGGCCGTCTCAGCCAGTGCTGCCAGGCAGTCGATCAGCGCCAGGGCCCGGGCGCAACGCTGGATGACCGCGGTGCTGCGCACGACTTCCTGGCGCAGCTCCTGGAACAGCTCATATTCCAAAGCCTTGCTCTTCTCTTCCGCCCCCAGGACTTTGTCCTCAATCTCCTTGAGCTCCGGGGTGATGAAACGCTCGCCGTTGACAATGGTCTGCTTGCGCAAATACTCGGCCGGGACCAGCTCCAGGTTGGACTTGCTGATTTCAATAAAATACCCGAAGACCTTATTGTAGCGCACCTTCAGGGATTTTATGCCGGTGCGTTCCTGCTCCTGGGCCTGGTAGGCCGCAATCCAGTCCTTGCCCTCAGTGGCAGCCCGGTGCAGGACATCGAGCTGCTGATTGAAGCCCTCGCGTATCATCCCCCCCTCGCGGATGGCCACCGGTGGTTCGTCGACAATGGCGCGGGCAATCAGGCCGGTCAACTCCGGCATGGGCTGCAGCTCGCTGCGCTGCTCCTGCAGCAATGGTACCGGAGCCTCGGCCAGCAGGGTCTTCAGTCCTGGGACCTCCTCCAGGCCATGCCGCAGCACCAGCAGGTCGCGGGCGCTGGCATTGTTGCCCAGGCTTAAGCGGGTCACCGTGCGCTCCAAATCACGCACTGCGGTCAGGATTTCCCGCAGCTCGCTCAGGAGCAGCGGGTTGTGCAGCAGATAATCCACGCCTTCCAGGCGCGCTTCGATGCCCGCCTGTTGCCGCAGCGGGCGCAGAATCCATTCCCGCAGCAGGCGGGCGCCCATCGGAGTCACGGTCGCATCCAGGACCGACAGCAGGGTATTGCCCTTGCCATCCGCAAAAATCGGCTCCACCAGTTCCAAATTGCGCTGGGAAATGCGGTCTAGGATCAGGCAATCATCGGTCTGGTAGGTGCTCAGGGTGGTAATGTGGGCGGCATCCTGACGCAGATTTTTCTGGGCGTAATGGAGGATTGCTCCGGCGGCCGAAATGCCCAGGGACAGGCCGCGGCAGCCAAAGCCGTCCAGCGAGGCGACGGCAAAATGCCGTTGCAGGTCTTCGCGGCAGACTGCCAGATCGAAGAGCCAGTCCTCCAGGGGCGTCCAGACGAGTTGTGCTGGGGCGTTCAGTCCGCAGCTGTTCTGGCGGTCATTCTCCAGCCAGCTGGCGGGGACTACGCATTCGGCGGCCTGGAGGCGGTTGAGCTCCATTTCCAGAGCGGCCCAGCCGCTGGTCTCAGTGAGGCGGAAATCGCCGGTGGAGAGGTCCAGGAGGGCCAGTCCGCAGCGTTCTTTCTGGGGATATAAGGCGAGCAGGAAATTGCTGCGGCTGGAGTTCAGCAGGGTGTCGTCCAGGAGTGTTCCCGGGGTAATCACCTGGGTGATATCGCGTTTTACCAGTCCCCGGGCCAGCTTAGGGTCCTCGATTTGTTCTGCGATTGCGACCTTCAGGCCGCCGTTCAGAATCCGGGCGATATAGGTTCGCAGGGCGTGGTAGGGCACGCCGCACATCGGCACGCCGGCTCTGGAGGTCAGGACTACTTCCATCAAGGGCGCGGCAATCTTGGCGTCCTCAAAAAACAGCTCATAGAAATCCCCCATGCGGAACAGCAGTATGGTGTCGCTGGACAAGTCTTTCTTGGCCTGCATATACTGGCGCATGGCGGGGGTCAGTTCGGAAAACTCTGTCATAAGGCAAAATCCTGTAGCCGCAGGGGCGGGCGCTCGGCCCGCCCTGGCCAGTCAGAGCAGCAGCGGCCGTTTAGAAAAGCCGCAGAGTGCTGTCAGTGGGTGGGGCGAAGACCGTGAAGCTGCTGACCCCGTGGTGAATTTTATCTTCCCCGCACAGGATCGTCAGGCGGACATAACGGGCGGTGACGGCCGGGAAGGTCACGAATTCCACACTGTGCTCAATCTCGTTCTGGCTCATGTCCACCACCGCCGGCAGCAGCTGCTTTTCCGGGGTCAGAAATTCGAGGCGGAATTTCACCGGCTCGGGCACCAGCCCGGCTTCGTAATCGAGATTCAGCTCGGCCCAGATGATGCGCGCGGCCGAGACCGCGAACACGTCGCCCAGGTCGACCTGCAGCCACGGCGCCTTGTCTGCGCGGTCCGGCTCCCACCAGGTATGAGTGCAGTCGTCCAGCGCAAAAGTGCCGAAATGATCGTGCTGATAACTCGACTGGAGCACGCGTTTGTTGACCGATACCGGCAGCAGACCTAAATCACCGCAGGACAAGGATTGGGGAGTGGCACTCACCCGGACCTGTGGTGTGCCGTCGGGGGCAAACTCCACCCGGTCCATGCCGACGCGACGCTCGAAAACATGCGAGCGCCGGAGCAGGCAGGTGTAGAATTGCCAGACCGTGCCGTCCGGGCCGGAGACCATCCCGCCGTGCCCGGTGCCATTCACAATGCCCTGGGGAGAGAGCAGCATCGGTTTTTGGGGCGGGGCAAAAGGCCCCAACGGAGAGGTCGTGGAGATGTAGCAGGAGGCCGCATAATGGCGGAAATTCGTGCCGCAGGAGGCGTACTGGAGATAGTATCGCCCCTGGTGCTTGAACATGGCCACGCCCTCATTCCAGCCGAAATTCGTGTGTTCGGCGTACTCGCCGTAATGCTCCCAGGAGTTTTCGGGATGGTAGGTAATCAGAATCTTCTTGTCACTGATGGCGTGAGTCGGATTCTCCGGATCGAGCTCCACCCCGCAAATGCCGCCGCCGGGGCAGCTGCCCCAGTACAAGTACAGCCGCCCGTCGTCATCGCAAAACAGCGACGGGTCGAGGTACTCCGGCTGGAGCGGTTGGCCCTGACGGTCTACTGGTTCGCCGAGATTCACATAGGGGCCCAGGGGTGTAGGGGCAGCATAGAGCCTAGGGACTTTGTCCCGCAGCAGACAACTGGCCGTCAGCAGGAAGCGCTCGCCGCATTTCGCCACTGTCGGTGCATATCCCAGATCATGCTCAAGTTGCAGGGGATGGTATTCCCAATGCAGCAGGTCAGCGGAAACGAAGGCCTGGCTGACGGATGGGAACATATACCAGCGGCCGTCATAGTAGAGCATTTCCGGGTCGGACACTTCCCGGAAATCACGTTTCCGGCCGCAGAAGGCACTGAGGTCCGGGTCCTCCTGACGGCAGCAGATTCCGCGTCCGATATCCGGCAGGGGCAGCGGGTTGCAATAGATGTCAGAGCGCATTGATCTCTCCAGGTGTAAATAAATGTCCGGCTGGCTGGCGGATGGCTGCTGCTGAGCAGTACGCTGAATGGCAGCCGGACCTGTGATAATATAGCTCACGAAACAAAAGATTGGTACCTCGGAACCCACTTTCTGACGTGTTCCGAAAGGCAAAATGCTAAATCGGTGATATTTTATGTAAATTACTGACAAGCAGTGGCAGTCGGGCTTTCCGCCGGGTTTTTTCCCCTTGGTGCAGCTGACTCGCCTCAGCCCGAGACTATTGACCTGTTCCCCCCCCCCCACACCAGCACGAACGCTCCGAACCTATGATTCAGTTTGTTAATGTCTGCAAATCTTTTGCGTTGCAGCAGGTTATTATCAATGCCACGTTTGCCGTGGCGGACGGCGAATGCGTAGGCATCGTCGGCCCTAACGGAGCCGGCAAAAGCACGTTGTTCGAGATGCTCGCCGGGCAGATTAGTCCGGACAAGGGCGAGTGCTCATACCCTGGCAACCAGCGCCTCGGCTATGTACGCCAGCAACTCCACCCGTTCCATCAGAAGACCAGCCTGATCGAGTATGCCGAAAACGCCGTGCCGGAAATCAAAACCATCCTGCAGGAGATGCACCGCATCGAAGACATACTCAGCGCTGCGGATGACAGCGAACGAACCCGGCTGCTGCGTCGCCTCGGCGACCTGCAGACGGAATTCGAACACCTCGGCGGCTATGAGATCAAACACCGGGCCGAGAGTATCCTCAGTGGCCTGGGCTTCAGCACTAAGCGCTTCGACGACCGCTTCGCTACCTTCAGCGGCGGCTGGCAAATCCGCGCGGAGCTGGCGCGAGTGCTTACCGCCCGCCCTGATATCCTGCTCCTGGATGAACCCACCAACTACCTCGACGTGCCGGCCGTGGAATGGCTGCGGGAATACCTGAAAAGCTTCACCGGCACCATGCTGCTGATTTCCCACGACCGTTTTCTGCTCAATTCCCTGACCCGGGTGACCCTGGAAGTGATGGGCGGCCACGTGACCCGCTACCAGGGAAACTACAACAGCTATATGCAGGAGCGGGAAGCACGCCACGACCAGCTCCTGGCCCAGAAGCGCAATGTCGACCGCAAAAAAGAACAGCTCGAGCGCTTTATCGACCGATTTAAAGGCAAAGCCACCAAAGCCACCCAGGCACAGAGCAAGCAGAAGCAGCTGGACCGGCTGGACGACATCGAGGTGCGCTCCATCACCGTGCGGGGACCGAAAATCCGCCTGCCCCAGCCGCCGCGCTCGGGGCAGGAAGTGGTCCGGCTGGAGCGGCTCTGTTTTTCCTACGATGGCCGCACTGACATCGTCAGCAACCTTGATTTGCGCCTGGAGCGCGGGGAGCGGGCCGCTTTTATCGGCCTGAACGGCATGGGCAAGACGACTCTGCTGCGTCTGATGGCCGGCAAGCTCACCCCCGGCGCCGGCAAAGTCGTGCTGGGTCATGGCGTGGAACTCGGTTATCAGTCGCAGGATTATGCTGATACCCTCGACCCTGAACGCACCGCCTACGAAACCGCCAAGACCTACGCCGCCGACCGCAGCGAGGCGGAAATCCGTCAGCTCCTGGGCGGATTTGGTTTCCACGGTGACGAAATTGAGAAGAAGGTGCAGGTCTTGAGCGGCGGCGAAAAAGTCCGCCTGGGGCTAGCCCGGCTACTGCTCCGGCCCCTGAATTTTCTCCTCCTGGATGAGCCCACGACCCACCTGGATATCTATGCCCGCGAGGCCTTGGAAGAGGCCCTGAGCCACTATCCGGGCACGCTCTGCCTGGTCAGCCACGATATCGAATTCGTGAAGGCGGTGGCCACCACCATCTTCTACCTGACTCCCGGCGGCATTACCCGCTATTTCGGCAATTATGAATATTTCCGGCAGAAACTGGCCGAGGAGGAAGCCCTGAACAGTCCGGTGGCTGGTCCGGACAGCGGCAAACTCCCCCCGGCAGTATCGTCCTTCCCGGTACCCCCGCGCAAGCAGGACCCTGCGCCGGGCGCAGCCGCGGCGAAAAGTCCGGCGGAGAACAGCAGCCAACCCGGCAGCGAACGCCGGCAGCGGCGGCGGGAGGAGGCGCAAATCCGCAATGAGATGAGCAAGCTCAAACGCCCGCACGAGATTATCGTCGAGGAGGCGGAGACCATTATGGCCGCATTGGACCAGGAGCAGACTGAGATCTACACCACCATTGCCGCCGCCGCGCCGAATACCGACTTCGCGGCTCTGAACCGGCGGTTGGGGGAAATCCGCAAGGAAATGGACCGCCAGACCAGCCGCTGGGAAGAATCTGCCGAGAAGCTGGAGAAGCTGGCGGCCGAATGCGAGGGACGCCTGGCAGAACTCTCCGGCGGGGCGTAAAGCCGGGACGTTGCCACGTGCTGCTTCGCTATTTGGCGTGCATTATTTGGCGTGCCGCAGATAACGCTTGAACACGGCATAGATGCCGGGATTTTTGAGCACGTGGTCGAAGCCGCAGACCGACAGATGCGTCGCGCCGCCGGCCAGCATGGCCTGCAGCTCCCGTTCCACCAAAGCCGGATTTTTCTCCGGGAAGTTTGCCATCGGGGTATTGTAGTAGCCGATGAAATGCACCCCGCCGGGGTACTGGCTGATGCGCTGCGAGTAAGCGCGGATTTTCGTTTCCGGCCAGGGGAAATACCAGGCCGCGGTCTCGGCGCAGAAATCCAGGTCCAGTTGTCGTCCGTAGAGCGGTTCAGGCAGGAAAACCGGATAGAGGTGGGCGAAAGTCAGCATCTCGGGCCGCAGAGTTTTGATCTGCGCGATCATCTCCCGGTAGAAGGAAACCAGCTGTTCCAGGAAGAACGTGTCCTCCTGGTTCAAGCCTGAGGCGCTGTCCGGCTGATGGGTGTGGCAGTACTCTTCCAGTTTGGCCTGGCAATCCTGACAATGGCAGCGGCGGAAATTCATAAAGCCCACGAAGTCGAAGGCGATGCCGGCATAGTCCGGGTTGGCACACATCTCGCTGAGATATTCCCGGCACATCTGCCGAACCGCCGGACTGCCTAAACAGAGCAGACGGGTCGTCAGGACATCCGGCAGATACTTGCCGGTCGAGAGATCAAAGGGAGGCTCACCGCCGTGATGCGAGGGTAAATCAGCACCCTCGGATTTGTCAACCCAGCGGAATTTATGCAGCGCTTCCTGGCTGGCAGACATCACCTGCAACGGCGCCTCCTGATCCGGGCGGCGCTTCTTCCAGAGCGAATGCTGCGGCACCAGGCAGGGATAGGCCCGGATGCCATATTTGCGGGCCAGGGAGAGCTGCTGCGCATTGCCGTGGCTGACCACCGCATCCGTGACTCCCAGAGCCGCAGATTTGGCGACCATCTCCTCGGTCCGGGGCAGGCTCCAGGCAAAAAAACGGTCGAATTTCTGTTCCGGGAACATACATCCGGTCAAGAACAAACAACTGACGGGCAGGAGAAAAAGGAGTCTGTTTTGCATGATCTTAAGGTTCCGGGGTGATGAAAAAAACATTCCGGGACGAACAGGACCGAGTCCAAACCGCTATTGCCCTGGCAGCAGACTGTCGCCACAGGCCACCGCCAGGGCGGCGTAGTCGCCAATCTTATCCCCCAGGGCCGCAGGCACAATCCGGCAGCAGGACAGGGACCGCGGCAGCGCTTCAGCCCGCAGGGACTGCTCCATCGCCGGCCGCAGCAGCGGCTCGGCCCGGCTGAAAATCCCGCCTATGACAATGCATTCGGGGTTCAAGATATCCACCAGCATTGCCAGGCCGCGCCCCAGATACTCGCCGCCGCAGCGGAAGATTTCCCTGGCTTCTGCATCACCTTGCAGTGCGAACTCGGCCAGCCGGGCAGCACTGAGCCCCGGCAGGTCGGCCAGCTGCGGACACCACGCGGGGGGACGCCCGAGCTGCTGCAGCTCACGGGCACGAATCTGCCCCAGCTGGGCCAAACCGCCGCCGGAGCAGAAGCCTTCGAAGGCACCGGCCTTGCCATACCCGACCGGCCCCCAGGGGGCCAGACGGAGGTGGCCGCATTCGCCGGCCTGGTCATTGCTGCCGCAGTATAGCCGCTGGTCGAGAATGAGTCCCGCTCCCAAGCCGGTACCGAAAGTCAGGAACAGCAGATTCCGGCAGCCCTTCCCGGCACCCCAATGCCACTCGGCCAAAGCACCGGCATTGGCGTCATTTTGCAGATACACCGGGCAGGAGCAGGGGCAGTGCTGCGCCAGAAATTCTCTGACCGGCACCTCGTCCCAGCCGGGCAGGTTTGGGGGGGAGCAGATCAGTCCCCGCCGGCTGTCGAGCGGTCCGCCGCAGCTGATGCCCACGCCGGCCAGAGCGTCGGGGCCCAGCTGCTGCTCCTGCAGCAGTTCAGCGGCGAGGCGGCAGAGTTGTGCCAGGCAGTCCTGGGGTGCCGGAAAATCCCTGGTCGCAAATCTGGCCTGCGCGAGCAGGGCGATACGCTGGTCCTGGCCCCCGATGCATCCCAGGGCAACGGCGCATTTGCTCCCGCCGATATCCAATCCCAAGAGGAAGCGCTTCATCCTTTCTCCCTTCTTATGGCATTGGCACCCTTGTAGGTCAGATGGTATGAGGTATTGACCATCTCGCGCCAGTAGAGCAGCAAATTGTGCACGCTGATGTTGATGATCAAGCCACAGCAGACCAGCAGAATCATCAGACTGGAGCCGCCATAACTGAGGAAGGGGGCGGTGATGCCGGTGGTGGGGCACCAGCCGCTGACCACGCCGATATTGATCAGAGCCTGGAGAGTGATCAGCACGCCGATGCCCAGGCACAGCAGCATCCCCGGCCGGTCGCGACATTGCCGGGCAATGAAAATTATGCTGGTGAACATGGCCAGGTACAGCAGTACCACCAGTGCCACCCCCAGGAATCCCAGCTCCTCGCCGATCACTGCGACGATGAAATCGGTATGTGCTTCCGGCAGGAAGGTCTTGATCACCCCGCGTGAGAATCCCCGTCCGCTGAGCCCACCGCCGCCCATGCCGAGCTGTGAGCGCCAGAGCTGGAATGCATCACCGAGCTGATCTGCTTCCGGGTTCTGGTATGAGGTCACCCGGCTGACCCGCTCCGGGCTGAGCATTACCGCGGCCGTCCCCAAGGACAATCCGCAGAGAACAATCAGCAGCAGATAATGGACCCGCACTCCGGCAAAGAACATCACGGCAAAACAGCCCAGGCCGGTAATGACCGTGGTGCTCAAATCCTTGCCTAATAAGATCAGCATCAGAATCACCCCGGTTACGGCGGCGGGGATCAGAAATCCCTGTTTGAATTTCTTGATCTGCTCGCGGGCCAGGCTGCCATAATACGACGACAGATAAATGAGCAGCAGCACTTTGGCGAATTCCGAGGGCTGGATTTGGATTTTCTGTCCTCCCAGGGAGAACCTCAGCCAGCGGATGGCGCCCTTGATTTGCACCGTGAAGGGGAAGAAGGGCAGTGCTTCCCGATTTATTTTAACTGCCACCGACGCCAGGGCCAGATACAATAGCAACCCTGTCACCAGTATGATACCCCAGAAGGAATAACGCTGGATATACTTCATGGGCGTGAAGGCCGTCACCAGTGCGGCGAGCAAACCGATTACCAGCCAGGAAGCCTGCTGCCAGAAGAGTTTAGCGCCATGCACATGCACACTGGCTGAATACACCATCGGCAGGCCCAGTGCAATCAGTCCCAGCATTGCCAGCAGGAAGACAATCGGCCAGGTCCGGACACTTAGCAACCCCTGCAGGCCATGAGCCGACTGTTCATCCACTGACCACACGGGGTCTGAATTCATCTCTGACATAACCGCCTCCCCAACTTGAGCATGATTTCTCACCCGCCCCCCCCGGGCGGGTGAAGACAAAGCGAAAAATTTCCCGGGTCGGATGCAATTCCCAGGAGAAACCGGCCTGTTCAAACAAGGTCACCGCGCGTTGCAGAGCGCTGCGGCCCGGGTCCGCAAAAAAGAACCTCCCCCCCGGACTGAGATAGCGGCAGACACAGGCCACCAGCGGCTCAAGCATCTCCCGTTCATAAATCAGGTCGCTGCCCAGAATGATCTCGAATTGCCGCTCCGGCCCCGGGTCGCGCCAGTCGAACTGCCAGTATTCGATCCCGGTGAGGCCATTCAGGGCGGCATTGTGCAGGAAGAATGCCCGGTTGTCGGGATGGAAATCAGCGGCCGTGACCCGCGCCCCGCATTTTCCCGCACAGAGGGCCGGCAGCCCCAGGCCGCAGCCCAGCTCAAGCACGCGGCGACCTGCAAAAAACGCCTGCTGCTCGACTACTAATTCGGCCAATGCCTGGGCGGATTCCCACAAGCGGGTGAAGTAGGG
>JAAYYJ010000182.1 GCA_012515455.1 Oligosphaeraceae bacterium | reverse complement strand
GCTGAAAACGCAAGTAGGGCTTGCTGCGGGTGCCGATTTCCGCCGGAGCGGTGAATTCGAACACCTGTTTGGTCCAAGGCATGTCGCTGTTGTAAGCATTGCGCGGGAAAGTGCTGGGTATGCCGTTGCCCCAGTTTATCTTGACATAGTAGCCGCCCCGGCCAGAGGCTTGCAAATCCTGCGTCTTGATGAAGAACGAGAGGCGGTAGCGGGCCGAGGGCTTCAACTCTGTCAGATATTGTCCTATGGTCGGGGAGGATTCATCCAGCCGGATGGACACTCCCGCGGTGCGGAAACACTGCCGGTCCTGGTTGATCACAGGATGCGAATGCCAGGCGCCGACAAAACGCTTGCCGCGCAGCGGCGCAGAAAAATCGCTGTCCTTCAGCAGGGAGGTCGCAGGCGGAGCGGTGAACCAGAGGGAGCCGTAATTTTCCACGTTGTGAAACCCCTTGGCATACGGGCTCCAGCAAGAGCGGGGAGTAGCGGTCTCACCCCGGATGGATTGATTGCGGCTGAAATTGGCTACCAGCTTATCCTGAGCCGCCTCCATGCTGCTCCTGGGAATGCGCACCTCCAAGGTCCACATCTTGCCCGGTACCACCGCTGTCTTGCATTCCACCCCGGCATTCCAGGACCAATCGGCGCGGCCAGGCTGGTGCGAGCCGTCGGTGACATTCCCGAAGTTATTGATGATGAACTGGTAATGTTTTTTCCTCCCCCCGTCGGGATTGAGGAAAATCTCGACCGAGTTGTCCTGCCAGAGCTTCGGGTCGTCAAATTGCCGTTCGCTGGCCAGCATCCGTTCAGTGTTCGGCTCTTCGCATTCCGCCGCGAAATAGAAATTTTCTGCGTCCTGGCGGCAGTAGAAGCGGGTCTGGTCGGTCAAGGTCTCGGCCTGGAAGGGCAGCAGCACCAGAGGCGGGAACTGTTTCCAGGCGGCTTCAGAGAGCACGCCGTCGACATTGATCTTCTCTTCTGCGGCCAGGGGCGGCATGTACCCCAGCCAGCTGTCCCGGTCGCCGAGCTGTTTCTGGTAGAGGTCCCGTCCGGTCAGCACCGGCTGCCAGAGCTGCTCGCGGTAGAAGCGCACTCTGGCCAGGGATTCCGGCGCGGCGGCGGTTTTCTGCTCGGCACGGTCGAAGAGCCCGTTGATCCGTGCAATTTCCTCCGGGGAGTAGATTTTGTTCCATAAGTCATAGCTTGACGGCGTGACTGCGACTGGCCCGACATTCGTGTCCACGATATTGCTCATAATATCCTCGAACCAGTGTTTTTCCAGTGCGTCCTGGAAGGCGGCCATTTCCTCGGCTCCCGGTCCGAACATCAGGCGGTTGTGCTCTTCCAGCACAGCCAGGTAATCGGTCTTGGCATCCCACATCACCTTGCTGAAGATGTAATAATTCAAGTACCCGAACAGCCAATAGTCGGTCTCCGCCTCAATGAAGGCCCCGAAGATATACGGACTCTGACGGGAAAAATACTGCCCCACCACTTTGGGTGTGAAATTGGGAATGTGGGGAATTTTGGCCGAGCATTTGGTGATGTAGGTCCAGAGGTAGGTCTTGGCGCCAAGCTTGCGGTTCCAGTCTTGCAGCAGCTGGTCGTACTGCTTCTGCCGGGGCAGGCGCTCAGCCCAGGGGCCGGTGGTGGCCAGCATGACCAGTACATTGGAGGGGATGTCGACGTCGGGAATCGGCCGGTACATGCTGTAGGCCATCATGGTCACATAGCCGGGGATGTTGTTCTCCTGCAGCCGCCGCGCGATGTCAGTCTTGAACTTCCAGATGTAGTTGCTCTTCTCTTGCGGATTGTCATCCTGAAAATGCGGCTTGCAGTCCGGGCACTGGCAGGGGAAGCAGCTGTCCGCCGGCATGAGGTTGAAAAAAGGCCTCTTGAAACGGCTGGCGTTCCAGTAAGACTTGCCGTCATCCATGATGATGCCGCGGCTCTCGGCGCTCTGACCGGTCAGGAAGGCCTGGGCATCGAGGTAAAGCTCATTTTTCAAGCCCTCGCTGCTGAAACAGATATGTCCATGCCGGTCATTGCGATGGGTGATGTTGGTGCCATCCTGGCGAGTGCCGTTTTGGCGCATGGCGAAGTATTCCGGGTTGGTCTTGGCAAAGCGGTTCTTCAGACCCAGGTAGGCCAGGCCATGGCAGTTCGGGATGTCTTGCGTCTGCAGGCGATAGTAAAAGTTCGCCATGCGCTGGCCGGCCCGCTGGTCGCTCTCATCGTACCACCGGGCCGGCCCTGAGGGCCCACCCCAGTTCACCACGTACAGGCGGCGATACTGCGAGTCCGGCCGCTCACAGATATCCAGCAGCGGCAGCTCGATGCTCTCGTGCCGAGGGATGATCACCCCCATCTCACCGGGAAAATAAAAGCGTGCGCCGACCACCGTCTCGAGAAAATCATAGACCGCGAACAGCGAGGCGCATTGGCCGGTCTTTTGCAGCGGGTTGATTCCCGGCTCGTCCTGCCCCAGCAGCAGGATTCCCTCAGGGACGGTCTTGATGAAGTATCCATCCCGGTCCAGAGAGCTTACCTGCAGACCGTGCTTTTCCCCTAAAGCATAATCGCCCAGGATCAGGGCCGTGGCTGGTTCCGGCGCGTTCTGTCCCACCGGGACGGCTTTGCCTAGGGCTTTCCCCAGGTGCTGGGAGAGTTCTGCCGCCGCGAGCTGGGTGGCAGGAGCAGCGTCGGCCGGCAGAACAACCGCGAAATCCGCGGTACGGTAGTCCTGTTTCTGGACCGCCCGCCGCCGGGGGCTGACCGCATTGGGGGCAAAACGCTGGGCGGTGGCAAAAACACTGGCCAGCAGCAGCACTGACAACGCAATTCGGGTAGATTTCAACATCAGGGACCTCTTGAGGAATATTGTCTTCGGCCAGGATGACGCAGCGTGGCGTAATCTGCGTCAGTCTATAAAATACTGCCGCTGACCAGTTTTGCAACCGGCTGCAGAATGCACCCGCAATACGCCGCCGCCCAGTATAACCCCGCGGCTATGCTGATGCGACCTGGGTCGCCTGCAGCAGAGTCCAAGCCGGTCCGCGCTCCTGATAGCGCTGCCAGGCGGAATTAACAATCTTGCCGATCAGCCAGTCGTAAGACAAATGCAGCAGACCGCAGAGGATGCACAGGTCAGAATAGCGGGGATTGAGACCGGCCAGCGGGTTAACTTCCAGAAAAAACGGGCGTCCCTGCGCATCCATCCTGATGTCAACCCGGCCGGCATCGCAACAATGCAACGCCGACCAGGCCTGCCGCGCTACCGCGGCCACTCCAGGCTCATCCACCACCCGGTAATAGACCCGACCCTCATAGAGTTGCTTGTTGTCGTACGTATAACCCTGCTGCTCCGCCTGCTCCGTGAAGCAGACCTCCAGCACCCCCAGCACTTCTGCCTGCGGACCAGTGCCCAGCATCCCGACCGTGAATTCCCGTCCGCTCAGGTATGTCTCCACCAGCACCGGTTGCTGCAATCGGGACAGGTACTCGGTGCAGTATGCCATGAGTTCCCGCTGGTCGTGCAGCAGTGATTTACCGGTAATGCCGCGGCTGGTGCCCTCGGCTACCGGCTTGGCAAAGAGCGGGAAAGCCAGTCCGACGGCCGCGCAATCCGCCAGTCGCCGGATCAGGACAAAATCGGCAGTCGGTACTGCGTGGGCCCGCATGACGCTCTTGGTCAGCGCCTTGTCGAGGGCCAGGGCCAGGATTTCCGCCGGTGAGAAGGTATACGGTATGGCGTAGGCATCCAGCAATGCGGGAATCTGCGCTTCCCGGGCCCCGCCGCCGATACCCTCGGCGATGTTGAAGACCAGGTCCCAGCGTTCGTGATTGAGCAGGCGCTGCATCAACGCCGGCAGACTGCCGATGCGTACCACTGTGTGGCCGTTGGCAGCCAGGGCATTCGCAATGGCAGCGATGGTCTCCTCGCAGTCGAATTCTACGACCTGCTCCGGGGTGAAGCCCCGGGCCAGGTACTCGCTGCGCAAATCATAAGTCATGCCGATCAGCATTGCGATCTCCCGCAGTCGGGATACCGGTAGGTCTTGCCGGCATAATTTTCCAGCATCAGGTCCTGCCCCTCATAGCCGCGGGTGTAATCAGGTATCAGGGGAATTTTGCCGCCCCCTCCAGGAGCATCGATGATATAGTGCGGAATGGCGTATCCGGAGATGAATCCCCGCAGTCCATGAATGATATCCAAGCCGGTCTGGATCGGGGTGCGGAAGTGCTTCGAGCCCCGGATCGGGTCACATTGATAGAGGTAGTAGGGGCGGACCCGGAACGCCAGCAGGCCCATCATCAGCTTTCGCATCGTCTCCACATTGTCGTTGATGCCTTTCAGCAGCACCGTCTGACTGCCCAGGGGGATGCCGGCATTGGCCAGCAGCCGGCAGGCCTCGCCGGTCTCCGGCGTGAGCTCGCGGGGATGAGTGAAATGCAGGCTGATAAACAACGGGTGATATTTCCGCAGCATATTCACCAGAGTGGGAGTGATGCGCTGCGGCAGAACTGCCGGGACCTTGCTGCCAATGCGGATGATCTTCAGATGCTCAATCCGGCGCAGGCGGGAGAGCAGATTCTCCAGAGGCGCCAGCGGCAGAGTTAGGGGATCACCACCGGAAATCAGCACATCCTCAATCTCGGGATGCTGCTCGATGTACTCAATGGCGGCCGACCAGTTGTGACGGCAGTTCTCCCGGTGCACCCGACCAATCAGGCGCGAGCGGGTGCAGTACCGGCAGCAGACCGAACAGAAATCGGTGGCCAGGAGCAATACCCGGTTGGGATAGCGATGCACCAAGCCCGGGACCGGGCTGCTGCCTTCCTCATCCAGGGGATCGAGTTTCTCATCTTCAGCGAGTTCATATTCGAGAGTGGAGGGAACTACGGCCAGACGCAGCGGATCCAGAGGATCATCAGGAGAAATCAGACTTAAATAATAGGGTGTGATGGCAAACGGGAAGCCGTTCCGCCCTAACTGCAGGGCCTGGGCTTCATCGGCACTGATCTGGCAGTGCTGCTGGAATTGCGCACCGCTTTGAATGCGATTCTTGATTTGCCAATGCCAGTCGTTCCATTGTGCATCGCTGACACCGGGAAAATGCTGCTGCTTGTAGGCCCGGCTGGCGTCGCTGATGACGTTGAAAGCGCTTCTGGCGGCAGAGGTTTTGAGCCCGCTCAAGCGGATGCTGGCGGCAAAACGATTTTGAGATAGTAAGAGCGGAGGTTCGTCTGACTGCTGTTCGGTCAGGTCAGCGGTTGCTGAAGATGGCAGAATGATGGTGTTATGCATTGTTTCCCTGGGTGTTGATGGGGGGTGGGACGGTGCTGCTGCGCACTCGCACAGCCGGAAAAACAGCTCTGAGCAAGGGAAAACCTGGGGGAGCGCCAAGCTGGCTGATGCCGCTTGGGCGGTTGCCGCAGCGGAAAAGAAGGCGCGACACGGGACTGCCTGCCGGCTCAGGCGGCGGCAGACGGAAGCCATCAGAACCAGGGACACCGCATCCGCTGAGATGCAATCCCTTCCTGGGAGTATCCGGGTGGGGGTTGCAGAGCATCGGCACGGCTGCGGATGGTAGAAATTGTTTCACCGTTGTGGCCAACAGCAGCAAAAGGAATAAATGCCCAGGTCAAGGTTAAAGCAAAAAATAGTAACCGCCCCGCACAAATACGAGGATGAGGCACGGTTTCGCGCCTCAGCAGGAGCTGATTGAGAGACTCCTTGAACCAAGCTTGCAGTCAGGTATCAAAATATCAATATCATTAATTTATTATCGCTGCTCATAAAAGCAAATAAAAAAATGCGCCAATTCCCCAAAAAATGCATTGTTTTTGGGGGCCTGCCGAGGGTGTGCCTTAGCTCTGACTTTTTCCCCCTGCCGCGAACGGACACCGACCGCCGGATTTCCCTTTCCGGCGGCCGCGATTATCTTGCCGGAACAGTACTGCCAGAGGCGGTGGCAAAGGAGCAAGCTCGGAATGCCACTCCGGGGCAGCAGCAGCCCGCTGGGGGCGGCGATTGTACCCCGGCAGCAGATCTCTGGCGGGAGAGGCTGTTCCTGCGCCTGGAGCGGTATGTCAATGTCCTGCTCCAGGCCCTGGAGCGATATTACTGCAGCTTTCCGCCGGGAGCAATCTTGAGCAGCTGCACTGAGGGTTTGGAATTGATCTTGAGGACGATTTTACCGGGCTCAATGCGGGACAGCGGGATTTCCGTCAAATCGTTGTCCTCATCAATGCTGTAATGCCTGACTTCGCCCACGGCGCCGTCCAGCTGCAGAGTGATATCGCCTCCGGACATTCTGAGCACGGTCAGCAGGACTGCGATTTCGCCCGCGCCATTGCGTCCGGCCAAGGCATAGACATCGCTGTCGGAGCTGATGGCCAGCCGCTCAGGGTAACGGATGATTTCGCCGAAGGCCTTCATGGCATAGTAGCTCTTGGTCTTCACCCTGCGGGTAGTGAAGAGTCCGAAACTGGTGGCAGTAACCGTATAGTAGTTGGCCATATCCAGAGCGGTATCCTGCAGGACAGTCAGTACGCCGCTGATGTACGCCGCGGCCTCAAGATGCTTCATGGTGTAGTCGAAATACCGTTCCTGCCGTTCCGGGGGGCAAGTCCCGAAGGCGCTGGGTATATAATGCCATTCGCTCAGATGTATCTCCGCCCCGGGATAACCGCAGTCATTGACCAGCTGGCGGGCAAAATCAACCTGCCGGCGCATGTATTCTATGCTCATCGCGTAGCTGTTCCAGGCGTAGAAATCAAGCGGCGCACCGGCAGCCGCGCAGGCCCGCAGGAAGCGGGCATTCTTGCCCTCCGGGTCGATGTCCAGGCGCCCGTGTCCCGGTCCGCCGAATTTCAGCTGCGGGAAGCGTTTTTTCAGTCTGCTGCTGACCTTGATATAGAACTGGCAGAAGTCATCGTGGGTCAGCGGCGGCGGCCAGCCCATATTCAAATCCGGTTCGCAGTAGATGGTCCAGTACTGAATATCGAAGTGGAAGCCGTCACCCCAGCCTTCGGTGTAATGGGCGATGATGTGCTCGCAGACGTCGATCCATTTGTCCTGGTCCTCCGGTGGCAGCGCGTAGAGCAGCTGGCCCAGATTGTTCTGCTCGATTGAGGTCCCCAGGCGATAATTGATGCCGGTCCCCAAGTCCAGGCAGCGCTTAATATAATAATCCGTGTCCCGGAAGTAATAGTTGCGCGGATCGTTGCTGTCCAAATGCCAGAACGGGAAAATCAGATTGACGTCCACCAGACGGTACCCGGCATTCTCCAGGGGCGCATCATGCAGCCGGGTGACCGGAAGATTCAAAGCCTGAAAATCGCTCGCCAGATCAAGGCGCCCGCGCAAAGGGGGAGCCAGGCAGCCGCCGTTAATGGCCTTGATGCGGCCGAGTACCCTGTCGCGGTCAAGAGTCAGAACCGGCGCCATACTGTCTTCAATTCGCATTAGCTTCTCCCGATATCAAAAGGCCTGAAATAAAGTCAAAAAATAATCTAAACCTGAGGCGCAGAAAAGCAAGCCCTGTGCAGTGCTAATGTTTCTTGCGTTCTGCTGTCAGGGCAATATGTCAGGTCAGCGGGAGCGGTATTTGTTCTCCTCCGGTGCAGCAGCAATTTTGCGGGCGTGTGGTCGTGGGCAGCAGGATGCGCGCATCCTGGTTCCGTGTCCAAGCGCCAATTTGCTCTGTCCAAGCGCCAGGTTGCCTTGCCAGAGGTTTTTTCTGCCTGGTAACCACCGGCTGCGCTGCTTTACCCACCATCCGGCTCTGCGTCGGTCTGATGAATC
>JAAYYJ010000181.1 GCA_012515455.1 Oligosphaeraceae bacterium | reverse complement strand
CTGACCTGCAATTTCGACAAATTGCGGGCCATTGCCAAAAAGCACAAACTGGTGCTGATCGAAGATTCTTGCCAGGCGCACGGTGCCAAGTTCAAGGGCGTGAATGCGGGCAAGCTCGGCGATTGTGCCGCTTTCAGCTTCAATCAGAACAAATGCCTGTGCACCGGCGAAGGCGGGATGTTCGTGACCGATAATGAAGCGATGTATCAGGCCGCTGCCAGACTCTGGAGCTTCGGTGAGTCCTCGACACCGATGGAGTCCCGCGACTACCATTCCTACGCCTTGGGCTGGATGTACCGCGGTTCGGATATCGTGGCCGCATTCGGACGGGCGCAGCTGGCCAAGATGCCGCACTATTTTGCCACCCTGCAGGAGAATGCCGCGGTGCTGACCGGCAAACTCAAAGGCATCAAGGGGCTGATTCTTCCCGTTCAGCCCGAAGGACACCTGCACAACTGGTACAATTATACCAACCGCATCGACGCCAAGGCCCTGGGCTGGACCGGTGCGCCCAATGTCCTGCGCGACGCCATCATGGCTGCCCTGAAGGCTGAGGGCGCCGGGGTCGGCATCTGGCAGAGCTACATCCTGCCCAATATGACTGTGTTCCGGGCCAAGAACGCGTACGGCGGTGGCTGCCCCTGGTCCTGCCCCCTGAGCCAGGCCGCGGGTGAGGCGGTCGATTACGATCCGTCCCACTTTCCGATGGCCCAGAAACATTGTGACACCCATTTCGGCATGACCATGCCCCTGCGCGCCCCGAATGGCCCGGAAGTGGCCGCCCTGGTCGGAGACGCCTTCCAGAAGGTGTTCGCCAACCTGAATGAGCTCGACCCGGAGGCCATGGCCGCCGCCCAGAAGAAATAACTGCCGACCGCGGTCCTGGGCCTGCCCTCACTCTGGTCCAGGGCCGTTCACCCTTTATGCCGAGGATACAATCATGAAATTGTCAATGATGTCTTATACGCTGGCCCGGCTGCCGGAATTCGGGGTGCAGAAAATGTTCGCCCTGTCTGCGGACCTGAAACTCGATGGCCTGGATATGGTGACACTCTATGACCAGAAGCCCGCCGACATCAAGAAAATGTCGGAGGACTATGGCGTGCCGCTGGTCGCGTACACCTTCTTCGCCCGCGGGCTGGCCTACCCGGATGAGCAAAACCGCCAGCAGGGCATCGACGACTGCAAACGCGGTCTCGAGGTCGCCGTAGAGCTCGGCGTGCCCACGGTAATGCTGCCGCCTTCTCCACCCAAGGATTGCCAGGACCGTGATGCCGCCCGCCGCAATTATATCGAGGGCATCAAGAAGGTCATGCCGTTTGCCAAGCAGGCCGGCATTATCTTCACGGTCGAGAACTTTCCGGGGCTGTATTCGCCTTTTGTGACCTCCGCCGATTTCCTGGCCGCACAGGCGGAAATCCCGGATTTGCGTTTGACCTTCGACAACGGCAATGCCGCCAGCGGCGGCGAGGAAGTCGGAGAGTCATTCACCCGGGTCGCGAAATTCGTCGAACATGCGCATTTCAAAGACTGGTATGTCAGCGCCCAGCAGCAGGAGGGGTACCGCGCGATGCTGGACGGCAAGTGGTACCGGTCGGCGTTGATCGGCGAGGGCGATATCGATCAACGCTCGACCGTCCGGGCCATGCGTGCGGCCGGCTATGACAAATATATCAATATCGAATACGAAGGCAATAATTATTCCGGCGAAGAGGCAATGCGCAAAGCCGTGGGGTATCTGCGCAATCTGTTTGCAGAAGGGTAATCCACGGGGCGTGCTTCCGCAACCTCAAAGACGGCAGCGTTGGCGCAGTGCGGGAGGAGACCGTTCGGCCGCCTCCCGCATTCGCCTGGAACCATCTGCCGCCTGCGGAAAAATCCGGGACTGAATTTTCCCTCCCGGGGCCTTGGGGTGGGCCGGGAACTACGCATTGCCTCCGGCTGCGTCCGGCTGCGCCGGTTTCTTGCCAGCGCGATTGTTTTTCTCCTGGTTTGGAGTTATGGTATACGTTATTACCATAGCAGGAGCCTCGGATCAGCGCCTCTGATCCTCGCAGCCGCTTTTGCTGCAGCCAGGAGAACACATGCCCGAAATACCCATCCCTGCCGGACTTAGGACCAAACGCTGCCTGCTCGGCACCAACATCCTGGCCGAAATCGGCCCTGCCTTGCAGGCGTACTGGCCGGGCCGGGAAGTCATCCTGATTGCCGATGCCAATACTTGGTCTGCCGCTGGCAGAGAGGTACAACTGCTACTGCAGGCTGGCCCCAGCCGCCTGGCCGAGCCGGTGATTTTTCCGGCCCAGCCCATGTTGCATGCCGATTATCAGCATGTCGTGCAGTTGCGTGCTCAGTTGCAGGGCAGGGTGCCGGTGGCCATCGGCTCAGGTACCATCAATGACCTGGTCAAGAAGGCGGCCAGCGAAGCCGGAACCGGGGGGTATCTCTGTGTGGCTACCGCCGCCTCGGTCGATGGCTATACCTCCGCCGGAGCGGCCTTGACGGTCGACGGCTTCAAGCAGACCCTGTCTTGCGAAGCACCCCTGGTGATCCTGGCCGATAACGCGGTGCTGGCCAAGGCACCACCGGAGATGGCCGCCGCCGGCTATGCCGACCTGGCCGCCAAAATCGTGGCCGGGGCCGACTGGCTGGTGGCGGATCAGCTCGGCTGTGATCCGCTGGAGCCGGTCGCCTGGGATATGGTCCAGAAGCATCTCCGGGAATGGCTGTCTGATCCGGAGGGACTGCGGTGCGGCAAAAGCACCGCCCTGGAGGAGGTTTTTACCGGCCTGGCGTATACCGGCTTCTCCATGCAGTATTATACGAAATCCTCCCGCCCGGCTTCCGGTGCCGAGCACATGATGAGCCATATCTGGGAGATGCGCGGTCTGACTTGCCAGGGGCGGGAAGTCTCACACGGCTTCAAAGTCGCGCTCGGCACTCTGATTGTCACCGCATTGTATGAGGAGATGGGCAAAATTTCCGCCGCTGAGCTGTCGGAACTGCTGGCGCGGCAGGCATTGCCGGATAGCGCAGAGCGGCAGGCGGAAGTGGAGCGCGAATTGGGTGGCACGCCGTTTTTCCAGAATGCTGCTGCCATCTCCCAGGAGAAACTGCTCACCGGCGCCGCCCTTCTCCAGCGCCGGCAGGTCATCCTGCAGGCCTGGCCGGAGATGCAGCAGAAGATAGCGCGGCAGCTCATCCCGTTTGCCGAGCTGCAGCGCCGCTTCCGGACCATCCGCTGCCCGGTGGAGCCGGCAGAAATCGGTCTGAGCCGCCCGGCCATGCTGAACGGCATCCTGGCAGCCAGTATGATCCGCAACCGCTACTCCATCCTGGACCTGCTGGCCGAGACTGGTTTGCGCGACAGAGTCCTGCAGTCAATCCTCACTGGCGGATATTTCGGTCAGTACTTGAGCGAAAGGACTCGCTGATGCATCAGATCTCTCAGGCCGCTTTGTCTTGGCTGCTGGAAAAGACCAACTCGCAGGCGCTGGCACACCTGTTGCGCCGCTGGCCGGCGCTTTGCTCTGCCTGGGAAAAGGGCGGCTTCAAACTCACGCCCCAGACGTTTGAGAATCAAACCCAGCGTGCGCGCCTGCAGTCAATACTACTCCTGAAGGAAGCGCCGACTGAGGTCTTCCTGCTTGATGTCGCCGATCTGAAGGGCTGGCTGCCACTGCGCGAGGCGTGGGAAGCACTGTCCCCGCAATGGCTGGAACAGCACTGGCGGGACTTTCTGCAATCCGTGCCCGACCCCCGACCCTGGTGCATGGCCGTCATCTGGTGGGGAAAAAGCGACAAACTGCAGCGCCTGGCCTCGTTGCTGTTGCTCTGCCGGAAGGTCTGGCAGGACCCACCCGGCGAGCGCCCCCCCGGACCCCTGGCGCCAATGTTGCAATGCTTCAGCAGCCCAGCCAAGGTCAGGGCGGCAAAAGACAACCGCCTTGAGCAGCAGCAGGCCTGGCAGGAGAAATTCAGCGCGCTCAAACCGCAGCTGGAACAGCTGCGCCGGGAGAACCAGGAGCTGCAGCGGCAGCTGTCAGACGAGCAGGCCAGGAACCGGAATGCCCTCAAACAGCAGCAGCGCGCCTCAGAGGCCCGGGAACAGAAGCTGCAGGCCGACCTGGCGGCCATCTGTGCCAGCTCAGAAGCGAAGACCCGGGCCGCACTGGACAACTTTCAGCAGATGTGCTTGGGTATCCATCCCGACCTGGAGGCTTTTTCGACCAGTCTGGCCCAGACCAACGCCGGCCTGGCTGAGCGTCTGGAAGCGGTCCTGCAGAAGCAGGCCGGTACCAACCGTCTCTACGGCCTGAAGCGAGAATTGCGCGCCGAAGCAGAGCGCCTGGAGGGGTACTTGCAGCAGGTCCGCCTGGCAATCGACGAGGCCATAGTCATCTGCCCGGAACTGCCTGCCCTGCAGAAGGAGCTTGAG
The DNA here is from genome assembly GCA_012515455.1 of Oligosphaeraceae bacterium. GTDB lineage: Bacteria > Verrucomicrobiota > Lentisphaeria > Oligosphaerales > Oligosphaeraceae > JAAZIZ01. The sequence goes on along the minus strand of JAAYYJ010000181.1, from coordinate 2,221 downwards.
AATCTGCTGGCGCAGGTCTATGCGAAGCTGCAGGAAGACCCCGATAAGCTGGCGCTGGCAGTCATTCCTACGCGCCTGAAGGCGCTGATTATGACCATCAGTCTTGATGCCGAGGCGCAGACGAAATTCGCCGCGCTGCGGGATTTCCTGGAACAGGAGTTCATCGGGCAACTGCTGCTGCCCGATGAAACTGAGGCGGTGCGGGCATTGCTGGACAAGCGTTGCCGGCTGCAGCTCGAGGCAGAGAGCCGCAGTGCTGTCGAGAGGGCCCGGTTCCTGCCTCACTCGCACACTCAGCTGATCTGGTCTTTGGCAGCCTTTGTCAACGACCTGCACCGGGTAGTACTGTATGTCGATGCATATAACGTGATTATCGGAGACAATGCCTGGAAGGCGGTCAAAGACAAGAAAGGCCTCCTCCAGGTCCGCCGGGAATTTCTGGACCGGGTTCGGGTCAAAGCAGGTATTTTCAAGCAGGTGCATCTGGTCTACGACAGCGGCAACGCCTTGAGCAGCGTGGAAACCGCTGGCAAGGTCAGCGTGCATTTTGCCCCCAGTCTGCGGGAAGACCAGGGCGCAGATGACTATATCGTGAAGATGCTGCGCGAGAACCCCAGAGAGGAACAGACCCTGCGCTGGGTGGTCACGGATGACGAGGGACTGCAGAACCGCAGCAAGGAATTCTGCGACGGCATCGTGGCAGGGTTCTGTCTGAACCAGTTCCTGCGCCTGACCTGAGAACCGCCGCCCGCCGACAGAATATTTAATCCGATGCGGCAAAAAATGCATTCACCGCTTGAAGAAACGGGTTATGATGGTATAGTATAACCATTCACTGAAATGTTTGACCTTCTGTTATCTGTGGAGAGGTGGCTGAGTGGTCGAAAGCAACGGTTTGCTAAACCGTCGTAGGAGTAACATCCTACCGGGGGTTCGAATCCCCCCCTCTCCGCCATTTTTAAGGAGAAAAATGCCCCAAAAGGTACCGTTTGGTACCGTTTGGGCTTTTTTTGTGCCATTGACGCAGTATTTTTGTCTATTACCGGAGAAAACAGACGGCATAATTGGTGCCATAATTGTAGGATTCATCGCCGGAGCGGCATGCGTCCTTGGACTGCTGAAGATCATCAACAAGGATTAAAAACAATCCCCATCTGGGAAAAGCCAATACGGCTCTCCAGACGGGGTTTTATACACCGAATATTTTTTGTCATTTGAAATCAGATCCCACTTTTATGGGAGACAATAAAATTCTTTTTGGTCTGTATCAATTTTTAATGAGACCAAATAAGCTCCCGCCAGCTTTCCGTCTTTGAAGTTTTCCTTTTCCTTTATCTGTCCATTTTCAACACGTCATTGAATAAGTCCTCTATCCTTCTTGCCGTCTTTGTAGTTGTCTTTTTGCTCTATCTCTCCGCTTTCATAATATTCAACCCATTCTCCATCCTTCACACCGTATTTGTAATTTCCTTTCCACTTTATCTGTCCGTTTTCATAATAAATAACCCATTCTCCATCTTTCTTTCCGTCTTTGTAGTTTTTCTTATTCCTTATCTTTCCATCGTCATAATAAGCAACCCATTCTCCATCTTTCTTTCCGTCTTTGTGGTTTTCCTTATCCTTTATCTGTCCGTTCTCATAATAATAAACACATTGTCCATCCCTCTTGCTATCTTTGTAGTTTTGCCTAAACATCATCTTTCCGTTTCCATAATAATAAACCCATTCTCCATCCATCTTTCCGTCTTTGTAGTTTACCTTCTGCTCTATCTGTCCACCGGCCTTATAAGTAACCCATTCTCCATCCTTCTCGCCAGCCTTGAAATTTTTCTTATACTTTATCTGTCCGTTTCTATAATAAGTAACCGATTCTCCCGCCAGCTTTCCGTCTTTGTAGTTTGCCTTCTCTTTTATCTGTCCGTTTTCATATTTTTCTTCCACACTCCCCGAAAACGGTGTATCTGAATTGATTTTATATGCAATATCATTTCGTATGTTAATCGTTTCCCTTGGAACAACCTCCTGCCCTATGGAGTATCCTGCCAAGACGAACAATACCGAAAAAAAGGTGTTACATTTCATTATATCTGTTCCTTTTCATTCATGCAAATTTACGTTTACACCTATTGCATAAGATATGCCCAATACTCGTTTTTCCTAATCACAACTAATATTCATCTTTGCATCTTTGCATCTTCTCACTATTACTCATTTGGCCCTT
>JAAYYJ010000180.1 GCA_012515455.1 Oligosphaeraceae bacterium | reverse complement strand
GACAACGGTTCGAATGTGCATGCTCTGATTCAGGCGGCGCAGTACAGTCAGGACCCGGCCCGGCGGGAAAGATACCTGGCGGCGGCCAAAAAATGGCTCGACTGCTGGGTCCCGATCTGGGGTTTGGCCGACGGTTCCTATGGCAACGGCATCTGGGGCGGCCACAAGCTCAACGGCACCTACTCGATGGCCATGAATGTCTGTTCCGCCTTCGCCGCCTATACCCTGGCAACTGGCGACCGGCACTATATCGAGAACGCCGAGGGCTTCGCGCAATTCCAATGCGCGAACTGGCACCCGGCCGGCATACCCATCCGCTTCAATGTCTACCCGATGCCGGAACACCAGGCCCTGATCGGTGATTACGGACGCATCTTCTATATGCTGGAAGCGCTGTGCTGGACCCACTACGTCAGTGAGAACCAGGACCTCCGCCAGACCATCGCCGGGCGCCTCCGGCAATGGCTGCAGGCCGATATCTTGAAGCGCTTCCCCGTGGAAAAACCCTGGTTCGACTTGAACAAGCTGTACTTGACGCAAGTGGTCAAAGAATCTCTGGAAGGATGGAACGACTCTGCCCATGACGGCCTGCGCTTCTACTGGCAGGTCGCCAAATGCTGCGCCATACCCCACCTCCTCGCCTACTTCTGCAACCATATCGAAGACCGGGAGGACATCCGCCTGCGGGTGCAAAAAGCCGGGCAGTACCTCGCCAATCCCTTGCAAGCCAGGATGTGCGCAGTGATGGCCGACGATGTCGAACCGGAATTCTGCATGCAGGCCACCGGCTTCGCCGGACTGAGCCTGGCCGAAGCCCTGGTCAGCGACAGCCCGTTCCAGGCCTACCTCCGCTGAGCGGACCGGCCGCGCGCGTCACCTGGCCAGCGCGGCCTCCCGCTCCAGACCGCCCGGGAACAGGATATTGTTCTCCAGGTGGATATGTTCGTGCAGATCGGCCTCCAGGGCTGGCAGGGCCTCGAACAGCGCAGCGAAGGTCGGGCAGGCATCTGGGGGCAGCAGGTAGTTGTTGCTCATCCGCCGCAGCTCGCTCAAGGCCCGGCCGGCGCTCTCATGCTCCAGCATCATCTGCTGGATCAGCTGCTCCAGCATCCCCAGCGGGATGTCGAGACCGGCAGTGCTGCCGGGAGGCGGCGCGAAGATTTTTTTCACTGCCGGAAAAAGCACCTGCTCCTCCTGATCCAAATGCGGGAGCAGCTCCTCGGAAAGGCAGCCAAAGACCTGCCTCAACCCGGTCAGCATCACGCCATGGCTGCTGTGATGCGCCCGGAAGACCTTTTTCAGCAGACCATCCAGACGCTGCAGCTGTTCCCGGGTGAAGCGATGATGCACCGCCTGGATATGGTCTGCCAGCTTATCCAGCGGCTCAAGGGACCAATTCCGCGCGGCCGGGCCGGGCGCGGCCCGCGTCCGGCCATTTTCCAGGGCGGCAAACACCTCCGGCCACGGCCGCTTCGCATGGTGGGCGGCTTCCAGCAGCGTGTGCTGGCCGCCGCAGCAGTAGTCGATGCCCAGCTCTTCCAGCACCGCCCGCAGGCGGGGATAATGCACCACCAGCTCGCGGACACTCAGTTCGGGAGTTATGCGGCAGACATCACCAGTATCTGTTTTCATGCTTTCCTCCTGCGGTTTTCTGGTTGGATGAAATGAACAGACCCACCGCCCCAGCTCCCGGGGTGCGAGGAATCGGCCGATGCAGCCGGTCCGGACTGCCTGCCATGGCCCGGCAGCGCCTGCTGCTTCCCGTTATAATATAGACAGAAACGTATTTTATGCAAACCTCCAACCGGCACGGCGACCGGCACCGAGAGAGCCTTCCCGCTGAACCAGGCCCCGGCAGACTGCCTTTTGCCCGCCGCGGCTGGCTGGCTCAGCAACTTTACCTCGCAGCTGCTCTTTCCAGCAAGCATTTGAGATGATATATTATGAGATTTACATCAGGAAGGCATAATGAAAATACTGTTCATTGGAGATATCGTCGGCAAGGGCGGACGCGAGGCGGCAATGGCCTTGACGCCAGTTCTCCGCCGCGAGTACGCCTGCGAGTTCTGCATCGCCAATGCGGAAAACATCGCCGGGGGCAACGGCCTGACCAAGAACTGCCTGCAGGAGCTGTTCAACCGCGGCATCGATGTCTGCACTGCCGGCGACCATGTCTGGGACCAGAAGGAATTCACTTTCGAAATCGAACAGCTCACCAATGTCCTGCGCCCGGCCAATCTGCCCGCTTGCCAGCCCGGCCGCGGGTATGCTGTCTTTACCGCCGAAAATGGCCGCCGGATCGCAGTGTTGTCACTGCTGGGACGGACCTTTATGACTGTGGGAGCGAACTGCCCGTTTGAGGCCGCCGAGAACATCATCCCGCAGATACAAAAAGAGACCAGCAATATTATTGTCGATTTCCACGCCGAAGCCACCAGTGAAAAAATCGCTCTCGGGCGCTTCCTGGCGGGGAAGGTCAGTGCAGTCCTGGGTACCCATACCCACGTCCCTACCGCAGACCAGCAAATTTTCCCCGGCGGCACTGCGTTTCAATGTGATGTCGGGATGGTCGGGGCCCGCGATTCCATCCTGGGGCGGGCGGTGCAGCCAGTCCTGCAGCGTTTCCGGACTGGCATGCCGGCCCGGTTCACCGTGGTGGACAAGGGCATCCGCCTGCATGCCGTGGTAGTCACCCTGAACGATGAAGGCCGGGCCGTCGGCATCGAACGGGTCATGCGTGACCTGCCGTGAGCATTCTGAGGTAATTATCATGCGTTGTCCTAAATGCAAACTCGATAATGACAAAGTAATTGAAACGCGCGTCTCCAAGGAAGGCGAGACGATTCGGCGGCGGCGGCAGTGCCAGAACTGCAGTTTCCGTTTCACTACCTACGAGACGGTGATTCCCGCCGATATCACCGTGGTCAAACGCGATGGCCGGCGCGAGGAATTCAAGCCCGAGAAGCTGCGTGACGGCATCAATATGGCCTGCTGGAAGCGCTCTGTCAGCCAGGAGGCGGTCGACAAAATCGTCGGTGACATCACCAACTCCCTGGCGCTGCTGCCGCAAAGCGAGGTCTCCACGGCCCAGATTGGCGAGATGGTGATGGCCGCCTTGAAGCAGCTCGATGACGTAGCCTACGTCCGCTTCGCTTCCGTGTACCGGCATTTCCAGGATGCGGATGCGTTCATCAGCGCGGTACACAGTCTGGCCGAGACGCCAGAGGAAGCCGGCAAGAAAGATCATGATTAAGATTTATTCCACCAGTCTGCTGGTCCAGCACCATGACGGCAGCTTGCAGTCTTTCGACTTGGATAAACTGAGAGAAAAACTGACCCAGGCCTTCCGTAGCAACGGCATCAGCGATCCATGGCTGCCGGAGCACTTCTCCCTGATGCTGGAAGAGAAAATCCGCTCCGGCAATGCTGCCGGTGAGGACCTTGACAGCGATGCGCTGCAGGCCCTGCTCGCAAATGTCCTGGTCGCCACCGGCTATGGCGAAGTCGCGGTTTCCTTCGGGCAGTTGACCGACTCAGACCAATCCCTGGTTCCCGGCGAGATGCAGCCCTGGGAGCACAGCAAGCTCACCGCGATGCTGGCCCGCACCCTGCCCCTGGCCGAGAACCAGCTGCAGGACCTCAGCCGGGAGAGCCTCACGGCGTTGGAGAAGCTCGGCTTCGTCTGCGCCAGCGAGGCCTTCATGCGGGAACTGGCAGTGCATATCCTGCATTTCCGGCGTTGCCCCGGCGCTGCCCCGGCAGGCAAAAAGCCGCGCCGCCCGGCCGGGACCGAATTCATCCCCGCAGACGCCTGGGCCCATCTGGCCAGCGATGCGAGTCAGCTGCTGATCAAGCGCAACGTGCTCCGGCTCCTGCCGCTCTCAGATATCTTCCCGACCGCACGCCTGGAAATGCATCTGCAGGCGTTGCGGCCCGTGAGCCAGGATTGGCAGCCGGAAGAAAGCCTGCTGCCGCAGCTGCCGGAAATCTGCCAGGAGATACTGCTGCTGCTGCAGCGCATGCGTGAGCACATCCGGCAGACCTGGCCGCGCATCGAAAATCCCGGCGCCCACGTGATCTTCCCCGCCTATCGGGACTTCTTCCAACAACAGCTGCCCGGCTGGAAAAAACGCCGTCAGACGACTCTGCGCCAGAAGGTGACCATGCTGCTGGAGGAACAGCTGCAGCAGCAGAGCTTCGAACTGCTGCTCAGCTTCCGCTGAAGTCTGCAGACCCGACCCGGCAGGCTGGTCCCGCCACCGCTTACTCAATGTGCACGCCATGAAAATCACTGCTCTCAAGACCTTCATCTGCAACGCTTACCGCACGAATTTCGTATTTGTGAAAATTGAGACCGACTGCGGTATACACGGCTGGGGCGAAGCCACCCTCGAATACCGTGAACTGACGGTGCAGGCCGCCATTATGGATTTGCAGAGTTACCTGCTGGGCAAAGACCCGCATCATATCGAAGCCTTCCGGCATGACTGCTACCGCGATGCCTACTGGCGCGGCGGGCCGGTGCTGATGAGCGCCCTGGCCGGGGTGGAAATGGCCTTATGGGACATCAAGGGCAAAGACCTGGGCGTGCCCGTGTACCAGCTGCTGGGCGGAAAGGTCCGCAATGCAATACCAGTTTATGTCAACGGCTGGTTCGCACCCGCACGGACCGCGGAGGAATTCGCCCAGAAGGCCAAAACCGTGGCCGAGCATAAATTCCTGGGCTGCAAATGGGACCCCTTCGGCAAAGCCTGGCAGCAGATCAGCAAGGCGGAATTGAATGCCGCCCTGGACTGCATCCGCCAGGTCGCCGACAGTGCCGGCGCTGAAATTCAGCTGCTGATCGAAGGACATGGACGATTCGATATCCCTACCGCGGTAAAAATCGGCCATGCTCTGGAAGAATTCGACATCTTCTGGTTCGAAGAGCCCATCCCGCCGGACGACAAAGAGGGACTGCGCGAAGTCAAAAGCCGCGTGCGCGTACCCCTGGCCGCCGGCGAACGCCTGTACAACCGGTATGAATACCGCCAGTTCTTTGACCTGCAATGCGCGGATTACATCCAGCCGGATGTCTCGCATGCAGGGGGTATCATGGAACTGCGCCTGCTCGCAGCCGAGGCCGAAACCAGACATCTCGGCTTCTGCCCCCATAACCCCTCCGGACCGGTCGCCAATGCCGCCACCCTGCAGCTCGCAGCCTGCGTCCCCAATTTCGTGCTCCTGGAAATGATGCTGACCGACGTCCCCTGGCGGCAGGATATCTGTGACGAGACCCTGGTCATGCAGGGCGGACGCATGCTCATCCCGGAACGCCCGGGACTGGGCCTGGAACTGCGGGAGGAGGAACTGCTGAAACATCCTTATCAGCGCTGCGAACTGCGGCATTACCGCGGCGATTTGACCGCCATTCGCCCCCCCGACGCCTGCCCATACTATACTCTGGAGGACTGCTGAGGCTGCCGCGTCTGGCACCAGGACCAGAACCGCAAACGCCGGCTTGGCAGTGTTTTGACAATGTTTTCTCCCTGGTTAAGAATAGGATTGTTCAATGCGAGACAGTTATGATATCGTGGTAATTGGCGGAGGTCTGGGCGGCCTGACTGCCGCCCGCCGCCTGGCCCGGGAGGGCCGGCACATCCTCCTGGCCGAACAGCACTCGCAACTCGGCGGCCTGGCGACTTATTTTCAGCGCCGGGACCATATCTTTGATGTCGCGCTGCACGGTTTCCCGGTCGGGATGCGCAAAAGTCTGCGCAAATACTGGGGCAAGGACTTCGCCGAACGGGTGGTGCAGGTGCGTTCCATCCGCTTCCACAACCCCCAGTTCCAACTCGACACCACCTTCGACAATCGGGACTTCCGGGCCAAACTGCAGGAACTGTTCGGACTGCCCCAGGAGCGCGTCGAGGCATTCTTCGCCGGCATCGCAGCCATGAATTACTACGACGACAATAGCGAGACCACGCGCGAATTCTTCCAGCGTTATTTCCCCGGCCGCACCGATGTCTGGCGCTTCCTGATGGAGCCCATCACCTACGCCAATGGCTCGACCCTCGATGAACCGGCCATCAGCTACGGCATCGTCTTCGGCAACTTCATGAGCGAAGGAGTTTATACCTTCCAGGGCGGTACCGACTGCATGATCGAGATGATGCAGCGCGAATTGCGCTCCTGCGCCGTCGAGGTCGAGACCTCCGCCGCGGTGGACAAGATTTACGTCGCCGGCGGCAAGGTCCGGGCAGTGCGGGTCAATGGCCGGGAAATCGCCTGCCAGGCAGTGATCTCCAACGGCAGTCTGCCGCGCACCGTCCTGGAATGGACTGGCCAGGAGTTCTTCAGCCCGGAATTCCTGTCCGGACTGCAGAAGGTGCGTCTGAGCACCAGCAGCTGCCAGGTCTATATCGGCATCCGGGAGGGCGCGACAATTCCCTATATCGGCGACTTGCTGTTTACCTCCACCTGCCCGGAATATAACACCGATGCACTGCTGAGCCGCAATATTTCCAGCCGCACCTATTCGGTGTACTACCCGGAAATCCGCCCGGGCACGCATAAATACAGCGTGGTGGCCTCCATGAATGCCCGCTATGAGGACTGGGCCAAGATGACCCGCGAGGAATACCGCGCCGCCAAAAAAGCCATGATCGAGGACACCCTCGCGGCGCTGGAACAATACATCCCCGAGCTCCGCAGCATCTGCGACTACACCGAGGCCGCCACCCCCCTGACCTTCCAGCGCTATACCGGACACCTCCAGGGCGCGACCTTCGGCAGCAAGTTTGACGGTCTGCGCTACAGCATGGAGCTGTTCAAGCAGGTCGGCGGGCTGTTTCACACCGGCTCAGTAGGCATCATCATGTCCGGCTGGCTGGGTGCGGCCAATTACGGAGTGATTACCGCCAATGAAGTGGACCGTTATTTGAATTAACCACCCGTTAAAGAGCCGCCATGTCCGAATGCCTGCCCATCAGCCCCGCCCTGGAAAGACTCGCCCCGTTTATACTGCGGTCGCGTTTGCTGGAAGTAGGCCGTGAGCGTCTGACCCAAGTCAGCCACAAGCTGGCCTTCTTGCTGATCACTGAGGATATCTCGGTTTCCAGCCGGCGGCAGCTTCTCGCTGCGTTCCCCTGCCCGGTTTTCCAGTGCTTGCAAAGTGCGGATATCGCCCGGATATTTGGTTACAACGGCACCCGGCTGCTGGGCTTCCGCCGCTCACCCCTGAGTGCCAAAATAATGCAGGAGCTCAAAATGTGCCGTATATCTCTGAAAGCCTTGCCAGATGGGAAGTCCATGCCCCGCCATCCGCGGGTGGCGGTGCTCGGTGCCAGCGGCATCGGCCGGCATCATATCTCCTGGTGGCAGCTGGAAGGCGCCGCAGTCTGCGCCTTCCTGGGACACACCCCGGACAGCATCGCCGCCACCAGACCCAAACTCCTGAACGGTACATTCAGCGGCAATGCCTACACCTGCCTGGAGGAACTGCTGGACCGGGAAAAGCCCGACATCGTCGATGTCTGCCTGCCGCCAGAGCTGCATTTCGAGGCCTGCCGCACGGCCCTTACTGCCGGCTGTCACGTACTGTGCGAAAAACCCTTCGTCTATGACGAAAACCTGAGCCAGCAGACCATGCTGGAGCAAGCACAGCAGCTCACCGACCTGGCGCGGGAAAAACAATGCCTGCTGGGCGTCTGCACGCAGTACGCCGTGGCCGCCAATTTCTGCCTGGCGTGCTGCCCGCCGCCACCCGAAGGGCTCTCCTCCTACCAGGGACGGCTGGTCTCGCCGGGACGCAATCGCGCCCGCGGGGCCCGGCAGACCTGGATTGACCTGGCGCCACATATGCTGGCGGCGCTGCAAGTCGCCGCCCCTGACGGCGAGCTCGACTGGCAGACCCTGGAGACCGATTTCGCGGGTCAGAAAGCGGATGCCCGGTTCGTGCTGCGGCGCAAGCGCGGCAAGCGCGACCTCGCCTGCCGGATTCAGACCCTGCATGCGGATGCCGAACCCTTTAATGTCCGGCAATTGACTTTTGAGGACCAGGTCTTTGACATCGCTGGCAAGCCGGATGAGAATGGTATTTTTCAATTGGAGATCAGCACCCCGCGGGGTACGGTCTCCCGCCCGGATATGCTGCGCCAGGTGATCCGCTCCTTCAGTTTAGGCAAAACCGAGGTCTCCGGTGCCATGGCCGTAAAGAATATGCAGTGGCTGCTCGAAATCCTGTCCCGGGCCGGCTGACTGCTGGCCTATAGCCGGATCGCGCCCTCAGGGCCGGCCCGACTCCCAATTCTCCTTAACCAGCACCGCCAGCGCCTGCGCCAGGGGGACCTGCAGGGTCTCGGCGATCTGGGCGGCCAATGCCCTGGTCCCGGGCTCCTGGGACAACTCCAGAATACGGAGTATCTGCTCCTCGTTCAGCAGGGCCGGAGCGCTGGCGCCTTCGGCCTGCAGCGCGAGGTCCGCCGGCAGGTCGCCGATGCCCTGCAAGAGCCACGACTCCGGCAGGCCGAACTGCCGGCAGACCTTCTCAACCAGCGCAGCACTCACCTTGCCGATGCCGATCTCAAGCTTCGAATAACGGCTCAGGCTGACCTGCAGCCGCGCCGCCATCTGGGCCTGGGTGCAACCGAGACGCTTGCGCAAAATCTTCAGTCTGCCCGGGAATGAATCCGGCTTAATTTTCCGCATACCATCACCTTTCAGTCATTTCTGCCAGGAGGATCGCGCAACGCTTATGGACCGCATTATTCTCATTGACGCCTACGGGCAGATCTACCGCTCGTTCTTCGCTGTACCACACCTGACCAACCCCAAAGGAGAACCAGTCAATGCGCTGTATGGCATGGTGCGATTCCTGCTGAACCTCGAAGAGACGCTCGAGGGGAAATTCGGCGCCGCGGCCTTCGACCTGGGCAAATGCCGGCGCCGCTGTGAGCTGCTGCCGGAATACAAAGCCCAGCGCCCGCCCATGCCCGATGACCTGCGCCGGCAGATCGAGCCGATTAAAATCTGGCTCCAGGCCCTGGGCTGGCCGCTGCTGCTTGAGGAAGGCCGGGAAGCCGATGACCTGATTGCCGCAGTGGTTGCCCGGAGAGAGAACCGCCCGGTGGCAATCATCAGCTACGACAAGGACCTCTCGCAGCTGGTCGCTGAAGAGGTGGAAATCATCACCCCGGAAAAAAAAGGCCAATGGAGCAGCTGCAACCGCGCGGCGGTGACCCAGAAGTTCGGCATCGGCCCGGAGCTTCTCGCCGACTACCTGGCCCTGGTCGGTGACTCTTCCGACAACATCCCCGGCCTGCCCGGAGTCGGCCCCAAAACCGCAGCCAAGCTGCTGCAGCAATTCGGCGGCCTGGATGAGCTCTACCGGAATCTCGCCCAAGTCACCCCCCTGTCCCTGCAGGAAAAACTCAGCACCGCACGGGAATTGCTGCAGCGCAACCGCGAGCTGGTCCGGCTGGACTGCACCCTGCCGGCCGGTTGGCAGGGCCTGGACAGCATCCGCCGCCGGGAACCGGACTGGGCCCTGCTCTGCCGCCTGGCCACCGAGCAGGGCTTCCAAAGCATCCTGAACACCCTGAATACGTTGCAGAAGAAGAACCGCGGGGCGCAGTCTGGCAGCAGTGAACAGCTGCTGCTGTTCTAAGCTGCGGCATCGTACCACACCCCGCACGGCCGCTCTCGCGGCGCTTATTTCAGCGTCCAGCGGGTGTAATATTCCACTTTCCCGCCCGGGGGCAGGATGGTCTTCTTGAAAATCGGTTCAAAGGTGGAAGTATTCTGTTTGACGCTGTCCCAGAAGACATAGCACTGCAGTTTATCAGCCGGCACTTCCGCGGTCAGCTGCAGTGTCGTCCAGGGAGCGGTGACAGTCAGGGTATTGCTGGTGGTCTTGAAGACCTTGTCCATCCGGAACGCTTTCTCCAGATCGCTGTCCGGCTCGGCAAACTGGAACAGCTTCTCAAAGAAATCGCGCGTAAAGACCGCACCATCGGCGAAAGTGGCCTTCCCCGCAATCTTATCTTTGACCTGGAAGAAATCGAGCAGGTTATGGAAGCGGAATGAGAAGCTCAGCGCGTCATCCAGGGTATTCTGGATCGCGGTATTGACGGTCACGCCATCGCGGGTGAAGGTCTGCGTGACGGTCAACTCCAGCCCGGCCAGGTACGCGTTGTCCCGGGGAGAGAGTTTGCGGGAAAGCACCACTGCCAGACCATCATCGACTTTCTTGACTTCCTTGACCAGATAGCCGGAAATCAAAACCACCGCGCCGTCCTTCGGCCACCAAAAAGCATTAACCCCCAGCCCGAACTTCGGGTCGGCAATCGTCACATCGACACCGCCACTGCGCCAGTTGGTAATCCGCCCCGACGTCCCTGCATCCACCGACAGCTGATATTTGGCGGTGCTGATCTGCAGCAGTTCAGCGTCGACCTGCAGAGATACACCGGCATTCTCCATCGGCTTGATGCTCTTGAAATCATTCACCGGATTCTCGGCCGCCTCCAGGGCCATATAGCGCTCGTAGCGGGCCTTCTCATCCTGGCAGGCGGCCAGGATGAGGGGCAGGCGCTCGGCTTGCAGGCGCTGCAAGTCCTGCTGGCTGACCCCAGGCAAGCCGGCGGCGCGGTTCTGCGCCGCCGGGCTCAGAGTCACGAACAGCCAGCGCAGAGCACCGGCCTGGAGCAGGATTCCCTCTGCGAGCTCTGCCGCCGTAAAGGCTCCACAGTCGGCTGCGGGGGTGGTGACCGAGTACCGCACGTCCTGGGGCAGGTCCTTGACTTTCAGACGGAAGAAGACTTCGCCGCGCTGCCAGAAATTTCCCACTGCGACCAGGTACCGGTCCTGGAGGCGGAAGGCCTTGGTCTGCAAGATGCCCTGTTTATGCAATCCCGGCACCTTGCCGATAAATCCCTCGCCCTCGGCCCAGACTGGCGGGTAGTAGAGATTTTCCAGCAGCGGTGTCAGGGGCTGAACCTCGACTTGGCTGTCGCTCGGCTGACCGTCATAGACGAAGTCCTCATGCCGGGCGATAATGGTGTTGACCTTCGCCCATTCGCTCCAGTAGCGGTAGTCGTATCCGCGCGGGAAATAGTAACTGAAAGCGCCCTCCCAGCCCTGCAGGAAGAAACTCAGCACTTCGTTGGCGATGGCCTCCGGCTCGGTGATCCAGTCATTGCCCTGGCTGCCGTGCGGGAACGCGATCAGCTTGGGCTGGTTCTGCCCCGCAGCGGTATTCTCGCGGGCGAAATCCTTCATCTGCCCGGCGGCCAGGTAGGTAATCAGGTGATTGGCAGGATAATATTTGTAGACCTGGCTGTAGCGATAGACGAAATACGGCCCCCAGGGTTCAATCCAGGGCAGATCGTGCATGTAGTCCAGCACGTTGTACTGCTTGCAGTAGGCATTGCCGTGTTTCATCATGCAGTTCCAGGAAATCTCCGGCACGAAATGCGAGTCCTTGCCCAGCTTCTTACCCAGAGAATTGATGCTTTTCTCCAGAGTGATCACCAGCTGGCCGTGCTGCCAGCTGCGGAATTTCATCCATTTCTCACCATACTCCTTGATGGTGTTCTGAGGCCAGCTGGACCGGATTTTGGCCGGGTCCTCCTGGGGCATGAAGGCCACGAACTCCTCGCGGCAGCGCTCACAAAAACAGCCCTTCCCGTCCAGATAATAGGGCTCCCAGTTGGACATGAAATTATCCGTGAGGTCGTCAGTCACCAGCTCTTTTTCCAGCATGGGCTCGACTTGGCTGCGGTAGTACTCGCCCCGCTTGTAGACCTCGACCGGACAAATCTTGCGCGGATAAGGATTGCCGTCAACCATCCGGAATTTCGCTTCCTCAGTAAAGTTTCCGGGACCAATGCGAAAGCCGTTGGCCAGATAATAGTGGCCCTTGTAGCGGATGATGCCCGCGGCCTGCAGGATTTTAGCCACCTGCGCCGGTGCGCCGTGAATACAACTCATGCCGGTGCCCAGATAGAAATCCGCAAAAGCCTGATTGCCCGCGCCGCCGGCAGTATAGGTGAATTCATGGCCGACCATGGCCGCCGAGCGAAAACGCTTCGGCCGCTCCGCCTGCACCGCCGGGATGATCTGGAAATTGAAATCCTTTTTGCTCCCCTTCCAGTCCCCGTCCTCCAGCCAGTACTGCGCCGGGAAGAGCCGGTCTGATGCGCTATGGCTGCTTTTGACCAGGATCGCCGCCGCCTGACTCAGGTAGTAATCCTTGAAGGCCACCTTCGGAAAACGCTGCAAATTGAACCGGCAGAGCGTGCCGCCGTCGGGCAGCGGGGTGCTGTCCAGCAGGGGATTCAGGTCGCGCTGGTCAATTAGGGTGAATCCTGGCGGCAGCGCGACCAGCAGCTGCAATGCTTTGCGCTGCAGTTCGCCTTCGCTCTGGAAGGTGAAGTCCAGCGATCCGGGCAGCCCTTCGCCGAGGGCGTAGATTTGGTCGAGTTCCTGGGCCGGATGCAGTCGTACGTCGATCCCGCTCGACAATTCCTGGGCGACTAGGGCAATTTCATCGAGGTAGCATTCGCCGAGGCCATAGAGCGCGAAGGTGAAATCCAGGCGTTCGCTGCCGGGCGGCACCAGCAAATCGATGCTGTGCGTCTGCCATTCGTTGTCCAAGGTGAAGCGATGCTGGGCGGTTTCTTTGGTCTGCGCATAGCGCCCCGTCTCCGGAGACTTCTTCTCCATGGTCACGAAAACACTCAAGGTGCTGAGAATCGGAGACTGATAATGACGCCCCCGAGATTGAAAGCTCAAGCGGTACTTGCTGGCCCGCTCCACAGGCACAATCGCCACGAACTGGGAAATTTTGTTCGAGATCATCGGCAGTGGCTTGAACCGGTTCCGGAGATTGTCCGGGGTCAGAATCGCGGCGCAGTTCTGGCCCGCAGCCGGACTCTCCGACACAATACGCCGTTGCGACTTCGAGGATACTTCCTGCCGGAAAGCGACTATCTCCGGGGTGTTTGTCCCGGCATGAACGTGCGCATGGCCGCGCCACTGGCCCGGACCAGGGCCACCGGACAGAGTAACCTCCGCACCCTCGAAAGATCCATTGACCAGCAAATTCTCACCCCCGGGCTGGACTTTCCGGGGACCATACAGGGAAAAATCGATGGAGACCCCGCCGCTTTCGAACGCGGCTTGCAACCATCCGGCACAGCACAACAGGGCAATCAGAGTAATTCTCATCGACATCTCTCCTTGGGAATAATGGCAGGGACCAGCCTGCCCGGTGCCAACTCAGTATTTGATTTGCACAGTACGTTTTTCGTCAACCGACTGCTGTTCCGCCATAATCAGCTTGAAGGAATCGACCACTTCGGCCAGATTCTGGTACTGCACCGGCGGGGTGTTGTTCTTCACACAATCCACAAAATAGGCCAGCTCCTGATGCCAGCCGGTGGGCAAGGCCGGGTCGCTGACCTGGGGGCTCGCCACTGTGCCGTCCTGCCAGTGGATTTTGTAGCCGGTATGACTGAGCTGGATGGTGGCTTTCTCGCACTGGATGATGAAACTCATCTCGAAAGGCACGGTTTTCTCAAAGCCCCAGCCGCCTTCTGCACACACCAGTGTCCCGTCACCGTAATCGTAATTGGCCACCACATGGTCGACGCTGCAGTCGCTGCGCAGACCCTTGGCCCCGAAAGCTGTCACCGCCTTGGGGGGACCGAAGAAATACCGCACTACATCGGCGTCATGCATGTGCATATCCAGCAGGGCACCGCCGCAGAGATCAAATTTGCAGAACCAGTTCTCCCAGGCACCGCCGCCATCCGCAGTGGGCGAGAGCCGCCTGAAGCTCGCGCATTTGAGCGCACCGAATTTCCCGGCCCGGTACATTTGCTGGGCATGGCGGTATTCCGGCCAGGCCCGGATGCACAGGCCGACGTTGAAGAACTTCCCGCTCGCTTTGACCGCCGCGACGATCTCCTCCATCTGCCCCAGATCGCGGCAGAGCGGCTTCTCGGAAAAGACATGCCGCCCCGCAGCCAGCGCCGCCACAATGAATTCCTTGTGCCAGGGCGTAGGCACGCAGATGTCAATCACGTCCACCTCGGCCTGCTGAATCAATTCCAGACCGCTGGCGTAGGTCTGGACCTGGCTGAAATCGAAGGGCACCGAGTTGTCGAAGTTGCCGATATTCCCCCACACTGTGCTGATGTCACCACGACGGCGGGCCGGATTGATATCGGCGACCGCAACCACCTGGGCATCGGGCAGGCTGCCGTAAATGCGGTAATGCGTGGTACCCATAAATCCCAGGCCAATCAGCCCAATCCTGACTTTCTTTGTCATGGTGTTTTCCTTTCGCTTGTATTCGGGTTATCAACGCCGCTGAGGGAATATGCCTGCCAGCCCACTCGCGCAGGCCCGGGCTACAGCTGGGCGGCGGTCTTGAAATGCATCTTCGCCACACCGGGCAAGGACTCCCGCCCCGCTTGCGCCAGCAGCTCCCGCCCGCGCTCCAAAACCAGAGGACCAGCGCCTTTGGGCAGTACCAGGCCATAAGGACGGCCCAACTGGTCCAGACGGCGGACAAACTCATCCCGGGCCAGAATGGAAGCCGCCGCCACCGCCACATCAGCCTCGGCCCGGGGATGCTGCTCCAGAACAATCGCCCGGCCACGCTCCTGCAAGGCCCGCAGGACGTTCTCCTTACGACCGAACTGGTCCGAAATCGCCCGCGGACAATCCGGAACCTTGGCCAGGAGATTTTCCAGGGCCCGGGCGTGTCCCCAGGCCAGCAGCCGGTTCAGGTTCTGAAAAGAATCGTACATCCGGTTGTATGCCGCCGGGCCGATCACTACCACGCTGCAGCGGCCAGCCACGGTGTCGCGAATCACCTTGGCCAGCTCGGCGATGCGCTTGTCGCTGCCGATGGCTTTCGAGTCCGTGACCCCCGCCGCCAGCAGTTTGCGGGCGATGTCACCATCGCTGTAGCAGCAGGCGATCACCAGCGGACCGAAGAAATCGCCCTTGCCGCTCTCGTCGATGCCGGCGTGAGGCTGGAACATCGCAGGGTTATCCTCGGCCGCCCATTCCGTCTCGTAGCCGAAACGTGCTTCCTTGAGTATTTCCGGCTCCAGGGTGAACTGCACCAGTTCAGCCATTTCCGGACCCTGCACCGTGACCCGGCCGGATTGATAGGCGACCACATTGCTCTTGCCGGACTTGGCCCGCCAGTGTGCATACTGCAGGTCCTCGAAGAGCCAGCCGCGTGCGAGCAGTATTTCCTGCAGCTGCTTTATCTGAGCCGGCGTGAGGGTCGTGACATAAGTGCTGCTTTTACTCATGGGCTGGTTATGGCGCCGGCTGTTCCTGGGGCCAGCCAGCGGAAAAGCAGAGTACGGGACTGTGCCCGGCCGGCAGTTTCAGCGCTTCGCCCACCGCCTTACCGTCAAAAGCACCACGCACTACACCACCCAACCCCACTGAGGCGCAGTAGAGGTAAACGTTCTGAGCCATCATCGCGGCATTGACCGCCGACCATTTCTCCACGTAGCCCGGCCGGTTGACCCGGGTGGCATCGGCCACAAAAACCAGATTCACGGGCGCACCGGCCACATACGGCTGGGTGCCGGTGGCCGCCCGGCGATCCTGGTCATCCTGCCGGATCAGGGCGTGCTGACGGGCATCGTAGCGCCAGACGCCATCCGCCTTGACCACATACAGATCGATTTCCTGGGTATTGACGGCAGTAGGCGCGGTGCGCTTATCCTCACGGTTGTACCCCCAGGCAGCCCACAGCAAATCGCCGAGATGCTGCAGGGACAGTGCTTCGGGCTTGAACGCCCGCGTGCTGCGGCGCTCATTCAAGGCCTGCATCAGCGGCTTGCCGCCGGTCCGGTCCGGTGCTGGCAGTTTCACTTCCTGGGCGAAGATATTTCCCATCATTACTGCTCCCAAAATATGGATTATGACCATGGTTTTCCGGTTCATCATAGTACTCCTGGCTTGAATTCAGGGACAGAGAAACGCTCTAAGGCAAATTAAAAGGTAATCCTTTTTTTGTTCTTTGCAAGTACAGCCCGCACGAAACAACCGCCCAGGCGGCAAAAACAGGCCCGGCGCCGCAAGGAAAAAAAGACTGCGCCATTCCGCACACCGCTCTGGCAAAAATTTGAAACCGGGTTATATTTGTCTCATTTCAGAGTCAGGGTACCAGGGATGTGCGTCGGGCAGCCTCCAACTTGTTACATCATCGCAGGGCCGAACGGCGCCGGCAAGACCAGCTTCGCGCTGCGCTTCCTGCCCCAGATTGCGATTTGCCAGAATTTTCTGAACTCCGATTCCATTGCTGCCGGCATCTCGCCGCTTGATTCCAAGGCGGCGATTGTGCCGGCCAGTAAGCTGTTCCTGCAGATGATCAGCGAGAACATCGCCCGCAGGGTGGATTTCGCCTTCGAGACCACCTTGTCAGGAATCAGCTTCCTGCCTAAAATCGAAGCCTGGCGACGCGACGGCTGGAGGGTGATCTTGTATTACCTGTTCATTCACAGCTTGGAAATCGCTACGTCGAGAGTGGCTCAGCGCGTCGCGCAGGGCGGCCATGACGTCCCCCCCGCCACCATCCGCCGGCGCTACCCGCGCAGCGTCCGGAACCTCTTCGCCTTTATCCCAGTCTGTACCGAAGTGCACTGTTTCGATAACTCAGAGACCAATCCAACTCTGATTTTTGTCGCCGATCAGCTGGGCTTGAATATCCACAACCAGAAGACTTTTCGCCTTATGCAGGAGATTTAGCCAATGGTCAACAGTAATACTCAGAAAAATTCGCAAATCGCGTTGGAAATTTTGCGTCAGACCGTGTTGGAAGAATTAATCTTGAAAGCTAAACTCGGGCACAAGGCGGTAGTCGCCGGCCGCAATGGCCGTCCCAGAGTCGTCTCAGCCAGATATCTGCTGCGGCAGGACCGCCCCAGGCAACAGCCATAATCGCTCCTGGATATCTTCAGCGCCAGAGCGCTACCACCCGCCCCAGCAGCCGCGATAATTTATTAGCCAGAGAATTAAGCCGCAAGCAGCGGTCCAGGCGGCTCCTCCGCAAATCGATAGCCTTGACTGGACAGAATTCGTGGCAGCAGTAGCAGCGGATGCAGGTCTGTTCATCGATGTCCTGCCCCGGAGCAGCCTCCGGATGTATGGCCGGCGGAGAGACCGGGCAGCCGTTGGCACAGCGCCGGCATAATATGCATTTGCGGTGGTCAATGCTGGGCCGCGGTGAAAGCTGCCGCCGCAGCCAGCGCAAAACCGGCGCCGGCAGCGGCAGAATCCGCAGGATATTCACCGGCGCCTGCACCAGCTGATAATCGTGCACCTGCAAATCCGCCAGCGGCGCACCCGCCAGGCGGATTTCTGCCAGCCGGGTAGTGCCGTACGCACAGCGTCGGGCCGCCAGATTCAGGGGGTTAGAGTCCGGATCGAGGCCAATCAAGGTGCAAGCGACCACATCCACTGCGGGCAAATCAGCTCCGACAATCAAGGCCCCGATCTGCCGCGGCGTCCCGCCGCTGGGGCCGGGTCCCTCCATGCCGACTATAGCATCCATAATAGCCAGGGCCGGGCGGGCGGTGCGGTTGATATCCAGCAGGTAATCCGCCAGGCGGTTACGGTCCTGAAAGCGAAAATGCAGCTGCCCTTTGGCGGAACCGGGAATCAGCCCGAACTGGTTTTTCAGCGCGCCGGTGAAGGCCATCTGGACATGAGTTTTGAGTTTGGGCAGGCTGATCAATACCTGACAGTCCTGCAGATGCCGGCACAGCGACAAGCGCTTGCCGACCCGGTTGGAGAGATTCTCGAACACCGCGGTCTGGTCGAATTCCAGCAGCTCCGCACCCTCCTCCTGCACTACCGCCAGCAATCCCCCCACCGCCATCGCGGTGCGCGTGTCGCCGACCCCAGGGCCATCACCGACACAGGCAATACCGCCGGCCTCCTGCACCAGCCTGACCACGGCGCGCAATACCGCCGGATGGGTAGTCACCGCCTGTTCCGGACGCGCTGGAGCCACCAGATTGACTTTCAGCAAAACCCGCTGCCCCGGCTGCACAAACGCACCCATACCGCCCAGTGCCTGCAGGGCCTCCCGTAAGCGCGAGAGCAGCAGCGGGAAATCATCATATCCGGGTACGGCTGCCAGACTCACGACTGGCGGCGCAACAGCAGTCGGCGTGACCTCAGGCATGTGTTTTCTGGTCCTTCCGGGCCGGTTTACGCAATATTGCCAGCACCAGCGCAGCTATGGCATAGCCGCACAAAGCCCCCAGCAGCAGACAAAGCACCTCGGGACTGACCAGTTCGGTAAGTTTCGCCGGAATGAACGCCGGCAGCCATCCGCTCAGCATGGGCGTAACCAGCATTGTTCCCAGTATCCCGCCGCCAATGCAGATAAATACACCAATAACCCGGAGAATTACCTTGGTGATGTGCACCAGCAGTAGCAGGCACAGCGCTGCAGTCAGGGCCATCAGCAGATATTTCCACCAGTCACGCCGCCAATCTATACCCTCCTGATCAGACAGCTCCAGAACCTGCAGATGCTCCAGGTCAAGCACCGGACGAGAGACCTGGTCCGCAGCCGAGGCGGAATCGGTTGCCAGAGCCGCCGGTGAGTCTTCAGCCCGGCCTCCTGATTGCTCCACGGCCGCACTCCTGGGCAGGGACGAGGACACCGGCCCGGAAACCCCAGGCAGGCAGCAGACAAGCAATACGATGGCCAGAAAACTGCGCATGGTGCTTTATTCGTTCCCGGCCTGCCCCGTTGCGGCAGTGCCGGCATTACTCCCAATAAATGTCCCCGGCCTTGAACACCGGTCCGTCGTGGCAGACCCGGGCATAGGACCAGCCCTGCTCATTGTCGGCTTTCCGCTTAATGACGCAGGCGAAGCAGGCCCCCATGCCGCAGCACATCGCACTGTCCAGGCTCAATTCGCCATCCCAGTGCTGGCGTGCCACAAACTGCGACAACGCTTTGAGCATCGGCAGCGGACCACAGGCCGCCAGCCAAGCCTGCGGGAATTCCTGCGCGGCCTGCTCCAGCAGCACCGTGACCCGGCCCTTTTGCCCCAGCGTACCGTCATCGGTAGCAATGCGCACCTCACAGCCCAGGGCCTGGAACTCCTCTGCCAGAATCACATCTTCCTGCCCACGGGCGCCCAGCAGCACCAGCGGCAGGACGCCCGCACGCTGGGCCACGAAATACATCGCTGCACAGCCGTACCCGCCGCCGACCAGGATGCTGCGACGGTCCCGGGGCAGCGGCGAGAAGCCCTTCCCGAGCGGCCCCAGGACATTGACCCGCTGCCCCGGCTGCAGGGCCTGCAAGTGCTCCGTACCTACGCCTACCACCTTGTAGACGAGGCGCAACCGCCCGCTGCCGGCATCGGCAGCGCAGATGCTGAATGGCCGGCGCAGGACCCGCTCGGCCAGCCCGGGCAGCTGCAGATGCACGAATTGTCCGGGTTCGGCGATTTGGGCGATGGCCGGAGCCTCCAGATACAGCTGCCGGTATGCGCCGCGAATCTGTTCATGGATGCGAATCACCGCATCGACTTGCACTTTGTTATTCATTGGCACTCTTTTGTATCAGAC
The DNA here is from genome assembly GCA_012515455.1 of Oligosphaeraceae bacterium. Taxonomy (GTDB): domain Bacteria; phylum Verrucomicrobiota; class Lentisphaeria; order Oligosphaerales; family Oligosphaeraceae; genus JAAZIZ01. The sequence goes on along the minus strand of JAAYYJ010000180.1, from coordinate 5,223 downwards.
CTTCGCCGGCAGTTCCCAGATGGTGTACAGTATTCCAGGTTTGTCACCGTGCTGCAGGGCCTGGTAATAGATGGTCATAATCTTGCCCCCCGGCAATTCCACCGAGGCGGGGTAGCCCAGGTCGCTGCAGGGGCCGTCGGTACGCAGCAAAATCTCCTCGTCCCAGGTCTGCCCCTCGTCATAACTGACTCTGGCCCGCTGTCCGTACGGTTCCAGGCGGTAGCCGTAGACCATCACGATGGCACCGGAGGAATGGCGGAGCAGATGGGGCGGGGAGCCGATGGTGCCGAATTCTTCAGCCTGGGTCCAGGAGCGCCCGCCATCCCAGGAGCGGGTCAGGGTGACCCGGAATGGAGCTTCGGTTTTGTGCGTCCTGATGGCGCCCAGCAAGCCGCCGCCCCGCAATTCCAGCACATGCGGTTCATGCACAGCGTTGTTAGTGCAATCTTCAGGCAGCGGCACGGTGCCCAGCATCTCCCAGGTCCGGCCTTCATCGCGGGAACGGATGGCCGCGATCGGGCTGTTGTGGACATGCATCGCGGTTTCCCGGTTGATGTCCCAGCGCTTGCCCAAATACAGCCAGGAGCCGTCTTTCAGGACGATGAAGCCATGCGGGGTGTTGACCGGGGCCTGCATGGGCTCGCCCCAGTAATATCCGTCCGGGCTGATGCGAATCCAGGAACCGATATTGCGGCAGCACATCGGCAGCTCCCAGCTGTCCAGCACTACCCCCTCCTCCCGGCGCTCCGCCGGCCAGCCGCTGACCGGATCGGGTTTGTGATAGACGGTGGTATTGGAGGTGAACCAGGTTACTGCCACCCGTTGTCCCCCCAGGCTGATGATGCCCGCGTCGCGGTCATCCATCGGGGTGTCGTTGATGACTTGGGGATAACTCCAGCTCACGCCGTTGTCGCGGCTGCGGCAGATTACGGTCTTCCCCCAGGGGCAGACGTGCGCAGCCCGCAATCCCGAGGCTACCACCAGCAGCGTCCCGTCGTCCTGCCGGGCGATACTGGGCCAGCCGAAGTACCCGAAACGCTCCTTGGGCAGATAACAAACCACGCCATTACTGCTGTTAATCGGGTTGATGCTCATCTGATTGTCCTTTTTAGCAGAGATTCACGGTATCGGGGGCAGGCCACAGTACTGCTGTCGACTCACAGAATATATGCCGGAACAGAGCTTTTGCAATGCCAGCAGCGGCAAAAAACCCTCCTCCTGTTGTGCTAATCGGCAGTGCGGCGGGCCTGCAGTGGTATCACCACCAGCAGTGCCAGCAGGAACAGAGACACCGCCACTGCAGAACCGTAGCCGAAACGGCCCTGGCTCTCTTCGAAGGCCAGGCGGTAGACATAGGTGGCCAGCACCTCCCGCGAGGTCTCGGGCAGCCCTCCCCCCATCAGATAGACTAAATCAAAATACTTCAGCGAGCCGATTACCGACAGGGTGGCCGAGACCGCGAAGGTCGGCTTCAGATTGGGCAGAATGACATGCCAGTTGAGGCGGATTTCGGAAGCTCCGTCCAGCCGTGCAGCCTCGTACAAGGTCTCCGGGATGGCGGCCAGTCCCGCCAGAAACAGCACTGTATGGAAACCGATGTACTGCCAGCAGATGGTGACGAAAATCCAGATCATCGAGGTCTCTGGACTGGCCAGCCAGGCATAAGTGAACTCCGGTTCCACCAGCCGCACCAGGTAGGTGAAGATGCCGTTCCGGGGCTCGTACAGATATTGCCAGAGCACGGCAATCGCTGCAGTCGGCATCACCATGGGGGTAAAGAAAGCCGTGCGCAGGAAAGTCCGCCCCCGGCGCTGATAGTTGAGCAGCAGCGCCACGCCTGCCGCCAGAGGCAACTGCACCAGCAGTGAGCCGAAGAGCAGGAAGGCGTTGTTGCGCAAGGCCAGCCAGAAGACCCGGTCCCGCAACAGCAGGCGGTAATTCTCCCAGCCGCAGAATTGCGGCGGCAGCAGCGGGCTCTCCCAATAGCGGAAGCTGTTGCCCAGCGACTGCCCAATCGGCAGCAGCACAAACAGCGCATAGACCAGCAGCGCCGGCAGGAGAAAACACAGCGCCGCCACGACGCCGCCGGGGACGGCACTGCCAGGAGTTGCTTTACTTGCTTTCTGCATGGAGAAAAAAAATAATGGTTCCGTGCTTGGAGAACAGGCTGGTGGAGGGCATTTTCTCAAAAGATAACCTCCCGAGAGGTTGTTTGCAACCCTGTGGCGCAGATTTGCATTGGCGGATTCCGGCATTACATTCCCATAATCTTTTGCCTCACCGAGCGGACATTATTATGAGCAAGCCGAACATCCTGTTCCTGTGTGCCGACCAGATGCGGGGCGATGCGCTGCATTGTGCCGGCAATACCTGCATCCATACGCCCCATCTCGATCGTCTGGCCGCGCGAGGGGCCCGTTTCCCCAATGCCTTCAGCGTCGACCCGGTTTGTGTGCCCGCCCGGGCATCTATGATCACCGGCAATTATCCGCACCGCTGCACCGGGGTGAAAGCCAATGGCGGGACGGTGAAACCCGGCCAGGTGGTGATGCCAGAATATTTCCGGAGCCACGGCTACCGGACTTATGCTGCCGGGAAGTTGCATTTTCTGCCTTACGCCGGGCCCGGCACTCCCCGCACCACGCACGGCTACGAGCAGGTCTCGCTGGCCGAATCAGGACGGATCATCAGCCGCTACGACCCCAGCGGACGGACACCCGGCTTGGAAGATTATCACGATTACCTGAACAGTGTCGGCTGGGGCGGATACTCCCGCGCTCACGGCATCGGCAACAATGACATCCATCCCGCGGCCTCACCCCTGCCGCAGGAGCATTGTGTCGATGCCTACGTGGCAAGCCGCGCCATCGACTACCTGAATGAGCATCAGCAGCAGCATCCCGAGGAGCCGTTTCTGCTGTTCGCTTCTTTCCCCAAGCCGCATGCACCCTACGACCCCCCGCTGCCATTTGCCTCGCTTTACGACCCGCGCAGCATCCCGGCGCCATTGGAAAAGACCGACTCCCTGCCCCACGCACCGGGGAAATTCATCGAGCAGATCACCCACGGCTGGTCGAAATTCTCGCCCGAGATGCATCGTGTTGCCAAGGCCTATTATTATGCCCTGGTCACCTTCCAGGATCTGCAGATCGGCCGGATCATCACCGCGCTATCCGAGCTGGGGCAGCTGGACAACACCATCATCCTCTACACCGCGGATCACGGTGACATGACGGGCGATTTCGGTTTCTGGGGCAAGGGCTGTTTCTATCGTGGCAGCGTAAATGTCCCGCTGCTTATCTCGGCTCCCGGGATCACTGCTAACGGGACCGTACTGGATGACTTGGCCGGCACCCATGACCTCTTCCCCACTCTGGCCGCCCTGGCCGGCCTACCATTGTCCCATAAGGTGGACGGCAGCGACCTGAGCGCGCGCCTGAACGGCAGCTGCCGGAAACAGATCCGGCCCTATGCCATCTCATACTACAATTCCTCCCCGCAGCAAGGCTATATGGTCGCAAACCAGGACATCAAATACATCTACAATGAATGCAACTGCATCGAGGAATTATATGACCTCAAACGCGATCCCGGGGAACAGAACAACCTGATCGCCGACCCGGAATACCAGCCGGCGTACCAAAATCTGCGCGGGATATTGCAGCAATGGGCAGTGGATAACGAGGATTTGGAGATCCTTGACCACGACGGCGGGCTGCGCGTGTCCACCCTGGATATCCCCGGGGAACACACCTTCATGGCCAGCAGCATGGGCTGGCGGCATTACTGAGGCGTGGGCCCGCCAGGAGTTCTTCTGCCCGCAAACCTGGCAGGAAAGCACTGCGCCTGGCCCATCCTGATGCTATAGATTCGGCAGGTATCATAGCCAGTGCCACATGCACTTCGCCCGCGGCTGGCCCGGCACAACTTGTCACCACCCCAAGTCAGGACGGTCCTGCCGCAATCTGAGGATGGCCAGTTCTTTGGCCTTGGCCTCCACGTCAATGACCGCTGCCAAGCCCTGCCAGCATTCAGGAATGTCCTCCGGATCAATATAATCCGCATGCGGACGATGATTGCCCGGCATGGCCCAGGGCTGGGCCGGACTGGACAGATGCAGGTGCGGACTGCAACCGCGGCCCTCCCAGGTGCGCATTGCCAGCGCAGTAGCCTGAGCAATGCTTAATCCATCCGGATTGACCCGATGATGGTGCACGTCGTAGACCAGCGGGACCTGCAGGTCCAGGCACAGGGGTTCTAAATCGGCGACCGTGAAGGTGTGGTCATCATTCTCCAGGGTCAGTCTGGCGCGCACGTCGCCAGGCAGTCCTTCTAGGCGCTGCCGCAGGCGCTGCAGCGCTGCCGTCTTGTCACCGTAGGCTCCGCCGCCATGCAGGTTGATTTCAGCTGCGCCGCAGTATCGGGCCATGGCATTCTGGTGCAGCAATTCAGTCAGCGAGCTGTCCACCACCTCCGGACGGGGTGAATTAAGCACCACAAACTGATCCGGGTGGAAGCTGAGGCGGATATTCTGCCCGGCAGAATAGGTGTGCACCTGCTCCAGAGCCGAGATGATCGCCGCCGCATCCGGGAGTTCCGATAGATCATACCCGGCCTGCGGATGAGTGGCCAGCGGGAACAGCTCGGAATTGATGCGGAAAGCACCGATCCGCAGCCGTACGCAGGTCTGCAAGGCGAGCAGCAGGCTGCCGGCATTGGCCAGCACCAGCCGGCTCAGACGCTGCAGCTGCTCCGGACGGGAATATTTCGCCATCGCTGCTGCAGTGCTGCGGCGGAAGGCAATTGGTTCAGCCGCAAAGCAGCAGCAGAGCCCCCAGGTAATCATTTAGTCTCCTTAGCTTGACTCACCGGCACGCCAGCAAGCACTGCTGGCAGACGGCGTATTACATAATCATGCACTGTGCATTTTACGCAAGACAGACGTGCATGGATGCAAGCCTGGAACGCACAGGTGTCCAGGTGCCGCCAGACTCTTTCCGGCGCATAGTCGTACACGGGTCATTCCGTCATGCAGCCTGGACTGCGCAACTGTGACTTGGCTACGGCAAGAATATACCACCGCTGGCTAATTTTGATAATTTTGCGGCCTGATTGGGGGGAGAATTTCTTAATTGTGCTTGCAATCAGTGCGCCGGCCTGCAATCACCCGCACGGCACAATCACCAGCCCTGGCTGGTTGCGGATACAGCAGATTATTCTCCT